>CAMGFM010000001.1 GCA_946055365.1 uncultured Prevotella sp.
ATAGCTTTTCATGTTGCTAACTTTTTCGGAAAAACGCGTGTCATTCCTCCCGTCAATTATCTTCGCATCCACCCCCGTAGGGCGCATAATGTCGGTCAACCGTGATATTAGGTCACTCGTGCTTATAAAATAATCCTTTGACTGTGCCATCAAGTATAAAGCAGGCAGCACCAGCTGGCTTTCTGTAATTATCTGCATATTTCCCTGTATGGGCTTCAATAAGCCCCAAGATTAATAAATAATGTTTTTAGTGTAGTGCATCGTATGTTTCTCACGTCTGTCTGACACATACAGCCAGTCTCGTATGTCACGACGCGCTCGTCTCTTCACTTATACTGACTCTCTATGCGCATAGACACATCGGGCAGACGACATGACCAACAGAGAAAGCCACACCCTAATAGTTTGTAATCATAAGGTGTGTGACCCTCTTGTCGTTTCTGTTCATAAAACTGACAATATATTCCTTGTCAAAAGAGCGGATTCTAATGCCCTCCTTATCGTAAAGACCATATATGAAATCCGTGTTTTTGATAATCATCATCCATTTGGCCTTGCACTCACAAATCAGGTAATTTGCCAGTCTTGCCTGATCGGCACGCGTAAACGTGTTTTGGGCATAGGTGCTAAACTCACTGTCGTATGGCGGATCCAAGAAAACGAAATCGTCTTCTGAGGGTTTTGTCTCGCGCAAGAACGCCTCAAAGTCGAGATTGTATATCCTTGTGGCGGCAAAATGGTTAGAGACAGGTCTTGAACGGTAATAATTGAGCTTCCTTGCCATCAGTTTAGCGTTATAGGCAATGCCTCCATAAGGCACATTAAACTCTCCCTTGCCGCTATACCTGAACATTCCGCTGTAAGCATAGTTTCTCATGAACAGAAACAAGGCTGTGTGCAGGGGCGCATTGTCCCTTGCGATGTCCCTGTCATTATACACGTGACGGTAGTTCATGTAAACGGCACTCTTTATGGCGGTCTCTATATTGTCAAGGACATCACCGTAAGGCAACACATGTCTCTCCATCTCAAGCTCACGCATCCTTGTCATCTTCCTGAACAGATTTTTCTCCATTTCCATTGGCAGTATGCAAGGACATGACGCAAACTCCGAGCCTATAATATGCAATATTTCGGTCTCCCTCTCCTGACAATAACCGTGCAGAAAGGCTCTTAGCTCCTCCCTTGTTGTCATGTCGCCGCGGTATTGCAGGTATTTTTCTACCAGAATCTTGTTTGCGCTGAAAAAGTCATGGGCTTTTACCCATGAGGCATCCAGCATTTCCGAATAGCGGAAAAACTCTCTGTCGGCAGTTGCAATGCCTTGATACAGGGCAACAAGCTCAGAAGAAAGGTCGTTGATGAGGTATTCACAGGCACGCACTGCCATATAGACAGAGCCACCACCGACAAAAGGCTCAAAGAAACGCTTGAAGACGGGCAGATTAGGCATAATATATTTCAATTCCTTCTCCTTGCCGCCCGGCCATTTGACTATCGGCTGAAGCCCCGTCGGCACGTTATTGTCTGGAACGACCCTATTGTCAGACAGCCGAAGACACTCATCCAGTTCAAAAAATGACGACTGATAAGGCACAGCAGCGTCACACACCGCAAAAGATGTGTCCCCGTCAGTTGTATTATATGATTTGTTGTTTGACATCTTATTGTTCTTTAGAGTGTACTGCGCGCTTTTCCCTCATTCTCATGCGACTCAGGAAGTCATTTCCTGCCAAAATCAGCAGGCACCTCTCCCCATTTGCGCGTGTCCCACTTCACTATGTTGTTTCTTATCTGGTGTGTTGCCAGCCACGCCTCCGCACGGGCTATAATCTGAAAGAGCCTTTCGGTCTGCGGAGTGCGCTCCAGCTTGGTCTTGCATTTGCGTTTCTGCACCCAGAGTATGGCGTTGTAGGAGTCAGAATATATGGTCTTGCCGCTCACGCCCTGCCTGTCGAGCAGTGCCAGCGCATGTACGATGGCAAGAAACTCGCCGATGTTGTTTGTGCCGTGCAACGGGCCGAAGTGAAAGACGGTAGCTCCAGTGGCGAGGTCTATGGCCTGATATTCCATAGGACCGGGATTGTGGCTGCAAGCGGCATCCACCGCCCACGCATTGGCCGTCACCTCCATAGGCAAAGGCAACACCGTGTCCGTGCGGTAGTCTGGCGGATTAAGCATACTGTTCATTTGTCTTCGCTGTATTTGTTGTCTTTAGGCTTCAATATTGGCATTTGGGCAGGCATTGGCGACGTCAGTGCATGTACACAACGCAGTGCCTTATATATGAAGACACTAATAACGTAAAAACGGCACCTACGCATCACACGGACAACGTCACACGCCTGCCCATTTATGCCATTGAGACCATATTATATCAAGAACATTATTATCACCTGCGCGAGTATCACCCTCACAAACATGCCGAGAGGATAGACCGAGGTGTAAGCCACGGCGGCACGGTCGCCCTTGAGCGTCTCATTGGCATAGCTGAGAGCCATGGGGTTGGCCATCGCGCCGCAGAGGAGGCCGCAGACAGTACCGAAGTCAAACTTCTTTGTGCGCAGGGCCGTCGCGCCCACTATCAGCAGCGGCAGCACGGTGAGCAGGAAGCCCACGCCCACCCAGAGCAGTCCCTCCGGGCGTATCACGATGGACAGAAAGTCCTTGCCAGCGACGAGCCCCAGACACGCCAGGTAGAGCGACAGCCCGAGCTTGCGCAGCATGAGCGAGGCAGAGCGCGTAGTGTAGCTTATCATGTGTATTCTTGAGCCGAGCGCGCCTATGACAATGCCCACTATAATGGGTCCTCCGGCTATGCCAAGCCTCACCGGCGCACTCATGCCGGGGATAGTAAAGGGTATCATGCCCACGCCCAGACCCAGCAAAAGGCCAAAGAATATGGCCCCGAGGTTGGGTTCGTTAAGCACGGAGACGGCATTGCCGAGAAAAGCCTCGGCATGGTCGATGTCCTCGGGCGTGCCTACGACTGTCAGACGGTCGCCATATTGCAGGTGAAGGCTGTCGGTGGCAAGGAGTTTGATGTCGCCCCTCATCACGCGGCTCACGTTGACACCGTAAGTCTGCCTCATGTGCAGTGCGCCGAGCGTCTTGCCGTTGAGCTTGGTGCGCGTCACCACTATCACGCGGCTCTCCACCGACGCGTCTATGGCGTTCCAGTCTATCTTGTCGCGGTTCCAGTCTTTTTCGACCCTCTTGCCGAAGAGCAAGTCCATCACGGGCTGTTCCTCGGGCGTGGTCACCACCAGCACATTGTCGCCCTCCTCAATCTGCGTGGACGCTACAGGCACGATAACCTTGCCTCCGCGCCAGATGCGCGACACTATAAAGTGCCGCCGTGAAATTTGCGACACCTGCGCGATGGTTCTGCCCACGATGGCAGGGTTCACCGCCACATACTGACCGATGAATGTCTTGTTCTCATCGCTCTTGCAATGAGGCTCAAGGTCGTCGGGAGTGACCACAAAGCGGCGCAACAGCACCATGGCAAGTATCACTCCCACCACTCCGAGCGGATAAGTGACGGCGCAACCGAGTGCCGCGCCGTTGCCCGACACGCCCGCGTTGGCAAGAGCCTGCTGCGCCGCGCCGAGGGCAGGCGTGTTGGTAGTGGCTCCACACAGTATGCCCATCATCTCAGACAGCCCTATAGGCAGCACGAGGCACAGTGCGAGAGCCATGACAGTGCCCGCGAATATCACGCCGAGCCCCCAGAGGTTGAGGGAGAAGCCCTCCTCGCGCATCATGCCCACAAAGTTGGGGCCCACATGCAGGCCCAGGGCATAGACAAAGAGCGACAGGCCCAGCGTCTCAGCGAAATTCAGCATCTGAGCGTCAGCAGAGAAATGCAGACTGCCTGCCACGATGCCTGCAAAGAACACAAACGCCACGCCAAGAGACACGCCCTTGATGTGGAGCTTGCCGAGAGAGAGTCCCACCGACACTATCAGCGACAGCAGAACGACTGTCTGAACTGCTGAGTGGACGGTGAACAAGCTGTTTATCCAATCCATTTTGTTTGTTTTGTTGTTTAAGTCGTGACACCGGGGCATGCCCCACGCGCGGCGCAGGTCACGGCGGTGTCAGGAAAGAGCCACTTTTCAGTTGCAAAAGTGGCTCTTTTCACTTGCAAAAGCGGCACTTTAGGGTCAGTAAAGTGCCGCTTTTGCGCATAAAAGACGCTCTCCCGCACACAGCGGGAGACTCCTTGTGCATGACTCTGCGCCAGAGACCAGCGTCTCGAGCGCGTCGCCATGACAGCGAAAGAGGCGGCACACGGGCAGAGCGTGGCTCTATGGCACCGCCATCGTTTCACGTGACACCTGTTATTGTGCCACGCCTATCTCCTTGAGCAGGCGGTCGGCATGACCCCACTTGTCCATGAGGTAGAGCATATAGCGTATGTCCACGCCGATGCAGCGCGCGAGACGGCGGTCAAACCAGATGTCGCTCGAGAGCGAGTCCCAGTTGCCGTCAAAGGCAAGGCCTATAAGCTGTCCCTTACCGTCAAACATGGGCGAGCCAGAGTTGCCTCCCGTGATGTCGTTGTTGGTAAGGAAGCACAGCTGCATCTTGCCTGTGGTGGCGTCGGTGTAGCGTCCGAAATCCTTAGCCGAGAACAACTCCTTCATGACAGGCTCTGCCTGATAGTCGATAGTGCCTCTCTCGCCCGACTGCATCTTGCGCACGATGCTCGCAGCGTCGGTATAGTAGCCCGAGGGTGCTCCTGCGAGCGTGTAGCCGCCCACCTGACCATAGCTGAGCCTCATCGTGAAGTTGGCATCGCTATAATGGGGCAGCTCCTGTTCCATGCGTATCTTGGCATCGCACAGATAACGCTCCTGCAACTCTATCGCGCTGTCCACATCACGGAACACTGCGCGTGCGTTGTCGAGTATTTCCATTATCTGTCTGCCATATTCCACGCCCGGATCGTCCTGCACGTCCTTGGCATAGAGCTTGATTTTCTTGCCCGACTGCATCAGTACGGAGTTGTTGTAGAGCCACTCGACATACTTGCGTGGGTCGCCGCCAAACTCGCGCTTGATGGTAGCGTAGAAGGCGGGCAGGTCTTTCTCGTCGCAATAGCGTCTGTAGTTGTCGATGAGTGCCGCCATCACGTCCTTGTCAAGCGCAGCGTCCCACTCTGCGCTGTTGTCGGCAAAGACATAGTATTGCTTGCTCTTTGCCGCCTTGGGGTTCTTGGGCTCGAGGCCGCGCGCAAAGGCCAGGGCCCTGGCATTAAACTCGCAGGTGTTGCGGAATGTCTCGCTCCACACGGTGAGTTGCTTGGTGGCATCAAACCTCTTGGCATAGAGACGCGCCATCTTGTCAAAGTTGAGCTTGTCCTTGAGATAGCCAGTCCACTTCTGATATTCCATGATGCGCTCCTCAAAGTCGGCTTTCTGGCGTATGATGCCCACAGAGTCGATGCACTTGTTCATGCCGAGGGAGTTTTTCCAGTAGTTGGAGCTCTGTGCATACTTGGAGTCATACTTGATGCGCACAGCCTCCGACGCTCTCATGTGGCGGAGCATCACCTCCTGCTTCACGCCCCTTATCTGGGCACGCGGAGCGTTCTCTGCGTCGCGCATCTCGCGTATGCCATAAGACGACATGTAGCGGCTGGTGCTGCCCGGATAGCCTATGGTCATGGCAAAGTCGCCCTCCTTGTAGCCGTCGAGCGACACCTTGGCCCAGTGAGCAGGCTTGTAAGGCACATTGTTCTTGCTATAATCGGCAGGCCCGTTGGTCTTCGGGTCTGCATAGATGCGAAACACGGAGTAGTCGCAGGTCTGTCGCGGCCACATCCAGTTGTCGGTCTCGCCACCAAACTTGCCCATTGACTTTGGCACGGTGAACACGAGGCGCAGGTCACGGAACTCTTTGTAGGTGGTGGCATAGAACTTGTTGCCCTCATAGAACGGCAGCACCTCCACGATGAGGTCTTTGTCCTTGGCTCTTGCCTCCTTTGCCAGCTCTGTCTCCACAGTTGCGAGCAGCGACTCCTGATCGCGTATGGTCAGGGAGCGTATTCCCCTCTTCTCAAGCATGTCTGTGATGTCTCTCTGCTCCACCATGAAGCGCACGAACATGCCCTCATTGGGCAGCTCCTCGGCATAGCTCTTGGCATAAAAGCCGTTGAGCATGTAGTCATGCTCCACTGTAGAGTGGCTGCGGATGGCCTCAAAGCCACAGTGATGGTTGGTAAAGACGAGTCCATCGGGCGACACTACCACGCCAGAGCAGTATCCGGAGAAATTGACCACGGACTTCATGATGGCGTTTTCGCTCTGATAGAGATCCTCATAGGGGGCTGAGAACCCGTAACTCTTCATTTGCTCATACACCGCCTGCGGCAGATCGTAGAGCGTCCACATGCCTTCGTCGGCGTGGGATGCGGTGGCTGAGAATGTCAGCGCAGCCGCAAGAAACAGCTGTTTGATTTTCATTGTTTAAAGTTTGAGGTTTATATTCTCATTACACGTATTTTACGCTTTGCAGTATGCATTATTGACCGCAGGAGACTGCACCGCCAGCTCGCGGCACACATGTATCATCAGTGTCAACCCGCGTCCTGCGGCTCGCGGCACACCTTAATTATATATAGCGACCCACAGTCTGCGGCACGCCGCGCTCACTCTATCCCTTTGCCTTGCGCCTTATCCTGCTCAAGGAAGCCAGTGCGCCCGGCGGCAGCTCGCGCCTGACGACATAGGCGGCGAACACGCCCAACACGAGGGTGTTTGTCACGACGGCAGGGAGCAGCGCGAGGCGCGCGTTTGCCAACGCCATGACACAATAGAGCGCGGCGGTAAGGGCAGTGTAGGCAGCCATGCTTGCCAAGGGATAGTCTATGGCATATTTGCGCTGTCCCACGACATAGGACAGTATCATCGCCGTGCCGTAGCCTGCCACTCCGCCCCACGCACATGCCATATAGCCATAGCGAGGCACGAACATCACGTTCACAGCCACCAGCACCAGACATCCCGCGCCCGAGAACCACGCCCCATAGATGGTCTTGTCAATGAGCTTATACCAGAATGACAGATTGAAATAGATGCCCATCATTATCTCCGCCGCCATCACTATCGGCACGACGCGCAGTCCCGTCCAGTAACTCGGGTCGGGAATGACATAGCGCAGCACATTGATGTAGGCAGTGACCGTGAGAAAAGCCAGAAGCGTGAACACGAGAAAATATTTCATGGCCTTGGCATAGGTGTCGCGGCTGTCTCTGTCCTTGCTCTTGCCAAAGACAAACGGCTCGTAGGCATAGCGAAACGCCTGAGTGATCATGGCCATTATCATGGCTATCTTTGTGGCAGCCCCATATATGCCGAGCTGTGTCTTGCAGTCATCGCCGTCATAGAGATAGGGAAAGAGAATTTTGTCAAGCGTCTGATTGAGTATGCCAGCAATGCCCAGCACGAGCAGCGGCCACGCATAGCGCAGCATCCTGCGCCACAATGCCGTGTCGAAGACATAGCGGAAGCCTGTCAACTCCTTGCGGAAGCACAGCAAAACCACCGCCGTACACACGAGATTGATGTAGAACACCATGCCCACGTCGAGCGTGAAGTTTTCGTCGTAGAGCCCCAGAGGATTGAGGCGCAACGCTGGCAACACCACAAGATACATGAGGTTGAGGAAGATGTTGAGCAGGATGTTGAGCATCTGCAACGCGGCAAACTTGAGTGCCTTTTTCTGATAGCGCAGGTAGGCAAAGGGTATGCACTTGAAGGCATCTATCGCCACGCACACGAACATCACCGCCACCCAGTCCTCGTGCCCGTCATATTTCATTGCCGACGCGAGCCACGGCAGGCACGCAAACACGAGGGCCACGAACAGCAATGCCGTGGAGCCTACTGACAACAGCACCGTGGAGTAGACCTTGCGGGGGTCTTCGTCGGTCTTATTGACATATCGAAAGAATGTTGTCTCCATGCCATAGGTGAGTATCACGAGCAGGAGTGCCGTGTAGGCATATATGTTGGTGACCACCCCATACTGTCCGCCGCCTGCCGCAAACGCGGAGGTCTGTATAGGCACGAGCAGATAGTTGATAAACCTGCCCGCAATGCTGCTTATGCCATAGATGGCAGTGTCCTTGGCGAGTGATTTGAGATTTGCCATTGTGTGTCGTTTATTTCCTTTATATATATAATGTGTGTCACCGCTGACGATATGCGTTGTCAGCCCATGCGCGGCAGCGTTGCGCCATCGCCTTTCAAGCCCCTTGCCGCCGCTCAGAAGAACAGATAGCAGAGCGCGATGGCAGCCACTATGCCAGCAAAGTCGGCTATGAGACCGCAGGTGACGGCATGGCGCGTGTGTCTCACGCCCACACTGCCAAAATACACCGCTATGATATAGAACGTGGTGTCGGTGGCTCCCTGAAACACGCACGACAGCCTGCCCACAAAGGAGTCTGCGCCATAGGCGGTCATGGCATCGACCATCATGCCGCGCGCCCCGCTGCCCGAGAGGGGCTTCATGACAGCAGTGGGCAAGGCTCCCACAAACTCGGCGTCGCAGCCTGTCATGCCCACCAGCGTCCTTATGCCGCCGACGAGCATGTCCATGGCACCCGAGGCACGGAACACGCCTATGGCCACGAGCATCGCCACGAGGTAGGGTATGACCCTCACGGCAGTGTTGAAGCCGTCCTTGGCACCCTCGACAAAGGCATCATAGACATTGACCCTGCGCCTGAGACCCGCCACTATGAACGCCATGATGACAGACAGCAGCAAGACGTTGGCCACAGTGGAGCTGACGGTGTTCATGGTGTCCTTGGACATGAGCGAGAAGCCCCATATCACCGCCGACACCGCGCCGCACATCACGAGCAAAGCCAGCAACACCGAGCGGCGCAGTAGGTTGATGCGCTGATAGAGCGACGTGACCACTATGCCTGCAAGCGTAGAGAAGAACGTGGCAAGCAATATAGGCACAAACACATCGGTGGGCTGAGCCGCCCCAAGCTGCGCCCGATAGACCATAACCGACACGGGGATGAGCGTGAGGCCAGAGGTGTTAAGCACAAGAAACATTATCATGGCATCGGAGGCGGTGTCCTTGCGGCTGTTGAGCGACTGCAACTGCTCCATGGCCTTTAGCCCGAGCGGCGTGGCGGCATTGTCGAGCCCCAGCATGTTGGCTGCCACGTTCATGAAGATGCTGCCCGTGACGGGGTGGGCCTTGGGGATGGAGGGAAAGAGCCTCACAAACACGGGAGACAGCAGGCGCGCCACAGCGTCGACCACCCCACTCTTCTCGCCTATCTTCATTATGCCAAGCCACAGCGACAGCACTCCCGTAAGCCCGAGCGAAATCTCGAAAGCTGTCTTTGCCGTGGCAAACGTGGAGTCCATGACCGCCGGAAACACCTCTGTGTCGCCCATAAACACGAGTCTCACGACGCTCAACACAAACGCCACGAGAAAGAACGACACCCATATATAGTTTAATACCATAACAATGTTACTGCACTTGTTTTACTTTTCGCCATCATAAGAGCCGCCCTGCATTTTCAAAAGTGGCTCTTTGCGCCTGCCAAAGTGCCACTCTGCGCCTGCAAAAGTGCCACTTTACGCAGCTGGAGAGGCTCTTTCGGGACGGCCTCATCAAGCCATTGCAGACGTAGACAGCCTCTCGCCCACGCAAAAGGCAAGAGCCGCGACACACGACCACGCTCCTGGCTCTCTGCCACAGACGCTGCCATAAGGCCCTGAAGCCGCGGCAACTCCACACGACGGCATCCACAGTCACGCCGCCGTGGCAGGCATGACAAGGCACGATATACTTACCGCGCTGCAAAATTAGGCATTATTTTAGAATAAGTCAAATAAAAATGTTACTTTTGCAAGCATAACATACAGTTAGTGACAAATGGAAAAAACAGGATTGTTCGCAGGCTCGTTTGACCCGTTCACCATAGGACACGCATCCATAGTGAGACGCGCCCTGCCGCTCTTTGACCGTCTCGTCATAGGCGTGGGGGTAAACGAACAGAAAAGATACTCGCAGACGGCGGCGCAACGCGTGGAGGCCATAAGGCGGCTCTACGCCGGCGACAGCCGCATAGAGGTGATGCAATATAGCTGTCTCACCGCCGACTTTGCGCACGACATAGGCGCGGCGTTCATCGTCAAGGGCGTGAGAAACGTGAGAGACTTTGAGGCGGAGCGCGACCAGGCCGACATCAACCGCCACCTCACGGGCGTGGAGACCCTGCTGCTGTGCGCGGAGCCGGGACTGGACAGCGTCAGCTCATCTGTGGTGCGCGAGCTGAGGAGCTTTGGCAAGGACACGGGCGAGTTTTTGCCTGCAAGGCAGGACAGCATGTGACACCGCGGGCCAAGACCATCCACACTACGGCACGACATAAACATCCATACACACATAATTATTAACTCTAAGGTGGCGACGTGATGATGGCGTACATCTCTTATTAACAAAGACATTGCGTGAATGTCCAAGAGAACACGCCACGCACACCACCGACAAGCATGCCTCCATCGCCACGGCACGGGCATCGGCACGGCACCGCGCCGCCAGTGTCATGGCGAGAGGGGCGTGACAAGAAAAAAATCACGACTATGATAACATACAATGCGGAAGGCGTGAGAATGCCAAAGCTCAAGAAACGCGAGACAACGGCGTGGATACGCGCCGTGGCAGGCTCTTATGGCTACAAGGTGGGCGAAGTGGGCTATATGTTTGTTGACGACGAGAAAATTCTCGAGGTCAACAACGAGTTTCTCGGACATGACTACTACACCGATGTCATCACTTTTGACTATGACGAGCCGGGCATAGTGAGCGGCGACATCGTCATCTCGCTCGACACGGTGAGGTCAAACGCCGAGAAGTTTGGCAAGGACTATGAGGAAGAGCTGCGGCGTGTCATCATACACGGCATACTGCATCTCTGCGGCATCAACGACAAGGGCCCTGGCGAGAGAGAGGTGATGGAAGAAGCCGAAAACAAGGCTCTCGCCATGCACCCCTGAGCGTCACATAATGACAAGACGCGTGAGGCGCGAGTCGTCGAAGATGTCCTGAGCCACGCCTTGCAGGTCTTGGGGAGTGAGCGCGTCTATCCTGTCATACATCGCGCCTATGTCCTTGAGCCATCCGTAGTGGAGAAAGCCCTTGGCAAAGTCAAGGGCAAAAGCCTCACGCGAGTCGCAGGCTATGCCTATCTGCCCCTTTATCTGCCTCTTGGCGGCAGTGAGCCTCGCCTCGGTGAGGGGCGATAGCATCACCCTGTCGAGTTCCTTGCGCACGAGCCTCACACAGCGGTCTACATTGGCGGGGTCGCAACCGAAGTAGACGGCCCACAGGCCCGCGTCGGAGTAGCCCGTCATGGAGCTTTCCACGGTATAGACCAATCCATTGCGCTCGCGCAACGACATGTTAAGGCGCGCGCTCATGCCCGGTCCGCCGAGGATATTGTTGAGCAGATAGAGTGCTGTGCGCCTCTTGTCGCCTGCTGGATAGGCCCTGTTGCCCATCATGACGTGGGCGAGGTGGGTGTCCATGTGTCGCGTGACATTCTGAGGCACATATTCGCGCATGACACACGCCTCTCTCGCCGCCCCGCGGGGCAGTGCCGAGGTCTGGAGGTCGCCAGTGGCACGCTCCAAGAGTCTCAGGAGACGCGCGAAGTCCACGTCGCCGTAGGCAAAGAACACGGCGTTGTCGGGGCGGTAGTGCCTGCCCGTAAACGCAAGCGCGTCATGCGTGGTGAAAGTGCGCAGACGCTCCGCGCTGCCAAGTATGTTGCGGCCCAGAGGATGCCCGTGGAAGAGCATATCCTCAAAGATGTCGTATATGAGTTCGGCTGGCGAGTCGTTGTAGCTTTCTATTTCGTCGCATATAACCTCCACTTCCTTGTCTATCTCACGCTGCGGGCAGGTGCTGTGAAACACCATGTCGGTGAGAATGTCCACCGCACGGTCGACATTAGCCCTAAGCACGGCGGCGTGATAGACAGTCTCCTCCTTGCCAGTGAACGCATTGAGGTCGCCGCCCACGCTTTCGAGACAGTTGATGATGTGCCACGGACGGCGGCGTGCGGTGCCCTTGAACATGACATGCTCGCAGAAATGGGCCATGCCCTCCTTGCCCTCGTCCTCGTCGCGTGTGCCTGCACCCACGGCATATCCGCAATAAAGCACGGGCGACTCACAGTGCAGGTGAATGACGCGCAGGCCGTTGGCAAATGTATGTGTGTTGTAGTCTTTCGTCATATTTTCTTCTTTTGTAGGGTAGTGTTTTTATTCCCATCGTCCATGTTGTCACTCACGGCGCAGGCCTTACGTCGGCTATGGCAGCGGCAACGCATCTTGGCAAGTGGCACTTTACATGCCGTAAAGTGCCACTTGTGTGATGGCAAAGCGGCACTTTTGGGTGGCAAAAGTGGCGTTTTCTGACGTGGGCATCGGCGTGTACGGGGTCTCGTGCATGGGCTGTGGCTGCGTGAACATCAAGACTACGGCCTCATCACAGAGGTCTGGCGACCTGAGACTGTGCACTTTTGCCTGTTAGACGGTGCAAAGTTACACTTTTCGTGCCACTCTGCCTAACACTGCACACAAAAACGGCTTTTTTCATACGGCTACCGTTTTTTTTGAGTATATTTGTAGCGTCAAACATAACCATAACCTTACAAACCACACAAGCGTGTTTGCAATGCCATAACGACAGCTATCAAAACCATAATAACAAAATACAGACTATGAGAAAACTTATGTTAGCCCTGGCTTTCATGGGAGCCGTCTCTCCCGTGCTTGCCGCTGACCCTCCGGTACAGCCTTCGTTTACCGAATGGCACGACATGGGTGTCAACAACATCAACCGATTTGGCACACGAACATCATTCTTCGCATTTGAATCACGCGACGCGGCTCTCAAGAACAACAGGGAAGCCTCGGCAAACTATCTGTCTATCGAGGGCGACTGGAAATTTCTGTGGGTGGAAAACGCCGACCAGCGACCCACCGACTTCTACCGCACCGACTTCGACGACAGCTCTTGGAAGACGATGGCTGTGCCCGGCATATGGGAACTCAACGGATATGGCGACCCGGAATACGTGAACATAGGATTTGCATGGCGCGGACACTTCAAGAACAACCCTCCTGAGGTGCCTGTAAAGGACAACCACGTGGGCTCCTACCGCCGCACAATAACCATACCCGACTCTTGGGACGGCCGTCAGGTCATCGCACACTTCGGCAGCGTCACCTCAAACATCTATCTGTGGGTGAATGGACAGTTTGTGGGCTATGCCGAGGACTCGAAGTCGGCAGCCGAGTTTGACCTTACGCCCTATCTCGTCAAGGGAGACAACCTCTTGGCGTTCCAGACATTCCGCTGGTGTGACGGCTCTTACAACGAGGACCAGGACTTCTGGCGACTCTCGGGAGTGGCACGCGACTGTTTCCTCTACAGCAGGGCAAAGACGGCACACGTGGATAATGTCATGGTGGTGCCAAACCTCGACGCACAATACCACAACGGCTCACTCTCGGTGAGGCTACAGGCCAAGGGCAACGCCCTGTTTACCATAGACCTCATAGCCCCGGACGGCAGCGTGGTGAGCAGAAAGATTATCAACTCCTCCAAAGTGAAGAAAAAGGCGGGACAAAGCGTGGCTGCCATCAACTCCACAATACAGTTTGACGTGGCAAACCCGCTCAAATGGACCGCTGAGACACCGCATCTCTACACACTCGTGACCACCGTGGTGCAGGACGGAAAGGAAGTGGAGTCGGTGCCTGTGAAAGTGGGCTTCCGCAAGGTGGAAATAAAGAACGCACAGCTGCTCGTCAACGGTGAGGCGGTGTATATCAAGGGCGCAAACCGTCATGAGGTGGACCCCGACGGCGGATATGTGATGAGCCGCGAGCGCATGTTGCAGGACGTGCAGCTCATGAAAGCAAACAACATCAACGCCGTGCGCACATGCCACTATCCCAACGACCCCTATTTCTATGACCTCTGCGACACCTACGGCCTCTATGTGTGCTCGGAAAGCAACCAGGAGAGCCACGGATTCTACTATGACACGGACGCTCTGTCCACTACCAAGATGTTTGCACTGCCCATCATGGAGCGCAACCAGCACAATGTCATCAACCAGTTCAACCATCCGTCGGTCATATATTGGTCGATGGGCAACGAGACTGCCGACTCAAAGAACTTTACCGACGTGTATAACTGGATAAGGAGCGTAGACCCCTATCGCCCGATACATTTCGAGCGTGCCATACACGGCGACAACACCGACATTTATGCGGAGATGTATATGGGACCTGACCACTGCGAGCGGTATGCTGCCGACCCCAAGAGCGACAAACCGTACATTCTCTGCGAGTATGCCCACGCCATGGGCAACTCGGGTGGCGTTATGAAGGAATACTGGGACCTCGTGAGGAAATATCCAAAGTTTCAGGGCGGCTTCATCTGGGATCTTATCGATCAGGGACTGCGCTCCAAAGACTCCGCAGGCAACATGATATATAGGTATGGAGGCGACTACAACGACTATGATCCGTCAGACAACAACTTCAACTGCAACGGTCTCTTCAGCCCCGACCGCAAACCCAACCCCTTAGTGGCGGAGACAAAGTATTTCTATCAGAACATCTGGGCCGAGGCGGTGGACTTGAACGCAGGAAAGATAAGCGTCTACAACGAAAACTTCTTCAAGGACATCAGCGACGTGGCTCTCTACTGGTCGCTCGTGGCTGACGGCGTGGAGTGTCAGAACGGTTGCGTGAGCCAGATAACCGCCTCGCCGCGACAGAAGGTCAACGTCGACCTCACCTATGACCTCAAGAAAGTGGCTGATGCCAAGGAGGTGTTCCTCAACATCGTGTTCAAGCTCAAGGACAAGCAGCCCCTGCTCGACGCGGGCCACACCGTGGCATGGCGACAGCTGCCCATACGCACTGCCGACTGCCAGCCGCTGACCGTGAACGAGGCACAGCGCAAGGCCGTGAGACTCGTCGACAAGAAGAAAATGCCGCAGATAGTGCTGCAAAGCCAGAATTTCACCATCACATTCAACCGTAACACAGGCCTGCTCGACTCTTACGAGGTGTGCGGCCGACAGTTGCTCGGCGAAGGTGGCACTCTCAAGCCCAACTTCTGGCGCGCCGTGACCGACAATGACATGGGCGCAAGCCTGCAGACCAAGCGCAAGGCATGGCGCAACCCCGTGATGAACCTCAAGAGCATCACCGCCGACAAGAAGGGCAAGACCGTGACCGCCGTGTATGACATGCCAGAGGTGAAGGCGGAGCTGACTATCGTGTATGTGGCAGACAACCTCGGCAACCTCACCGTAACACAGTCAATGAAGACCACTCCCGGAGCGGAGGTGAGCGAACTGCTGCGCTTTGGCATGGTGATGAACCTGCCATACGGCATGGACAGGATAAAATGGTATGGCTGCGGACCCGTGGAAAACTATATTGACCGCAAGAACTCACAGTTTGTGGGCATATATGAGTCAACCGCCGACGATATGTTCTATCCCTACATCCGTCCGCAGGAGACTGGCACGGTGAGCGACCTGCGTTGGTGGAGACAAAGCGACAATGAGGGTCTTGGAATCAACGTCACCGCCGAGAGCCTGTTCTCCGCTTCTGCACTGCACTACAACATTTCTGACCTCGATGAGGGCGACGAGAAACACCAGCGTCACTCTCCCTCGGTGCCAAAGTCACAATACACAAACCTGTGCATAGACCTTGTGCAGGAAGGCGTGGGCGGCATCGACAGCTGGGGCGCACAGGCATTGCCAGAATACAGAGTGGCCTACAAGGACTACACGTTCAAGTTCCGCATTGAGCCTGTCTCGATGAGATAAAGTGTGTCACAATAAATCACAAAGCGGACAAAGGAGGACAAGCGTGTCACACACATCAGTAAAGCAGACAAAGGAGGATAGGACATGTCACATTCTGTCATCCCCTTGTACGCTCTTCGGGGCATGAAAGTCAACGCCACGACAGAAGGCACACCACCTCTACAACAGTCAAAAAGGCAACGGACGACATGTCTGTTGCCTTTTTCTCATGCGCACGATTGGCAAAACTGCAAAAAATGATTATCTTTGCACCCTGCCAAACATCATTACAAGACAAGACATGGAAGACAATTTCGACATAAGACAAGAGGGAAGACGCTCCACCGAAAAGGACTTTGAGAACGCCTTGCGCCCCTTGCAGTTCGGCGACTTCAGCGGACAAAACAAGGTGGTCGAAAATCTGGAGGTGTTTGTGGAGGCCGCAAAGTATAGAGGCGAGCCTCTGGACCACACACTGCTGCACGGACCTCCGGGACTCGGCAAGACCACTCTCAGCAACATCATAGCCAATGAGCTGGGGGTGGGCTTCAAAATCACCAGCGGCCCCGTGCTTGACAAGCCGGGCGACCTCGCAGGCATACTCACCTCGCTTGAGCCGCGCGACGTGCTGTTCATCGACGAGATACACCGCCTCTCGCCAGTGGTGGAGGAGTATCTCTATTCTGCTATGGAGGACTATCGCATAGACATCATGATAGACAAAGGCCCGTCGGCACGCTCCATACAGATAGACCTCAACCCGTTCACTCTCGTGGGCGCAACCACGCGCAGCGGACTGCTCACCGCACCGCTGAGGGCGCGCTTTGGCATAAACCTCCACCTCGAATATTATGACCCCGACACGCTCAGCCGCATCATAAGACGCTCGGCAAGCATAATGAGAGTGCCGTGCGACGATGACGCGGCGTATGAGATAGCACGACGATCACGCGGCACGCCACGCATAGCCAACGCCCTGCTGAGGCGCGTGAGGGACTTTGCGCAGGTCAAGGGCAACGGACGCATTGACCTGGACATTGCAAGGGTGTCGCTCGCGGCTCTTAACATCGACCAGTATGGGCTGGACGAGATAGACAACAAGATATTGCTCACGATAATAGACAAGTTCAACGGCGGACCGGTGGGCGTGTCTACCATAGCTACCGCCATAGGCGAGGACACGGGCACCGTGGAGGAGGTGTATGAGCCTTATCTCATCATGGAGGGCTTTATCAAACGCACTCAACGGGGACGTATGGTGACACCGCTTGCCTACAAGCATCTCGGCAGACAGCTCACAGGCAGCAATGTGGCGGAGCTGTCGCTGTTTGACTGAACGACAACGCACACGGGGAACGGCTCCCTGCCGTTGACAAAGCGGCTCTTTGGACATGCTAAAGTGGCACTTTGGACATCTAAAGCGGCACTTTTCGCAGCCTAAAGGGCCGCTTTGCATTTTCATAACGGCGGCTCCTTACACGTCTGCAATAATGCTTTCAGACAATGTAAGGAGCCGCCGTCACGTTTGTTTGCTGGCATAGGCCCTTAATATAGCGGCGTGTCACGCCGCCGTCATGTCAGTTGCTTATCACCTCAAGCCCCTTCTGCACTATGCGGTTGGAGGCGTTGATAACGTGATAGTATTCGTTCATGTCCCAGATGTCTCTCGCCACAAGAGCCTTGAGCTGCAGGCGCATCATGGGCAGGCTGTTGGCAAGCTCATTGTCGTCCTTGGGCTTCACCCCGAGCTTGTCCGCCTCGCTGAGTATGCCGTCTATGACCGTCTGAGGGATGTCAAAGCTCTCGAGGAATGACTCAAACGACGGGTAGTCGCGCTTCAGCTTCTTGCGATTGGCGTCGACATAGCGCATGGAGGCGTTGATGACAAGCGAGCGAGAGACAATGTCGCGATAGAATGTGGTGAACTGTGTGGTGTCAAGAGGCACAAACACGTCGGGCATGATGCCTCCGCCGCCATACACCACGCGGTGCTTGCGGAGAGTGGTGCAGCGCAGAGAGTCGTTGAAGTGTATGGAGTCTTGCGAGAAGAGTTCGCCACGCTTCAGGCGACGCTCTATGTCACGGGCATAGTCCTCTTTCTCGCCCTTGACAAAGGGCTTCTGTATGCAGCGGCCCGACGGCGTGTAGTAGTGAGACACGGTGAGACGCATCATGGAGCCGTCTTCAAACTCGACGGGACGCTGCACAAGACCCTTGCCAAAGCTGCGGCGACCAACGATGACCGCCCTGTCCTGATCTTGCAGCGCACCCGAGAATATCTCGGCGGCAGATGCCGAATACTCATTGATAAGTACGCACACCTTGAGGTTCTTGAGGCTGCCGTCTGATGGCGCGCAGTATTCGCTGCGCTTCATGGAGCGTCCCTGAGTGTAGACCACAAGGTCGCCACGTGAGAGAAACTCTGACGTGATCTGCACCGCTGACTGCAAGTAGCCGCCTCCATTGTTCTGAAGGTCTACTATCAGCTGCTCCATACCCTGCCCTTTCAGCTCTTCCACGGCGGTCATGAACTCGCCGTAGGTGTTCGCGCCAAAGCTGCCTATACATATATATCCTGTCTTGGGGGCTATCATATACTTGGCATCGACGGTGTAGACGGGTATCTTGTCGCGCACTACGGTGAAATGGATCATGTCTGGCACTCCGCGACGCATCACGCCAAGGCTCACCTTGGTGCCTTTTGGTCCGCGCAGGCGTTTTGCTATGTCGGGGGTGGTTATCTTGACCCCTGCAATGGTGGTGTCATTGACCGTCAGGATGCGGTCGCCAGCCATCAGGCCCACCCTCTCCGACGGGCCTTTGGATATGGTCTGCACCACGACGAGCGTGTCTTCTATAATGTTATACTGTATGCCGATGCCTTCAAACGATCCGTTCAACGGCTCGTTAAGTGCCTTTGTCTCCTTGGCTGTTGTGTAGGACGAATGAGGGTCGAGCTTCTCGAGCATGCCCCTTATGGCATCCTCCACGAGGAGGTTGTCGTCTACCTCGTCCACATAGAGACTGGATATGGCCATCTGCGCAAGGCTCAGCTTGCGCATGGCCTCCCTGCCGTCGCTCTGTTCCTTGAGCTGTGCGTGACTAATGAGCGGTATCAGGGCGAGTGCCGCTGACAATAATACTGTCTTGAGTGTGTTCATGTCGTGTGTTTTTTTGTCTTTTGGTGGTTGATGACACCTGCGGATAGAAAGTAACCTGTGGCGAGGCATGTTTTTCTCTCCGCAAAGAGTCACGCGAGATCCTCCTCCACCACGAGATTGTCTATGATAAACGACTGTCTCTCCATGGTGTTCTTGCCCATATAATATTCGAGGAGCTTCTGCACCTGGTCGTTCTTGTGCAGCGTGACCTGCTCGAGGCGCATGTCAGGGCCTATGAAATGGGCAAACTCGTCGGGCGAGATTTCTCCCAAACCTTTGAAACGCGTGATTTCGGGGTCGGGACCCAACGCCTGTATGGCAGACACGCGCTCTTCCTCGGTGTAGCAGTAGCGCGTGACAAAGTCTGACTTGCGCCCTGCCGTCTCCTGTCTGCCCGCCTCCTCAAGCACCTTGCGGTCGCGTATCTTGCTGCGGCGGTTGCGCACCCTGAAAAGGGGTGTCTGCAACACATATACATGGCCCTTCTTGATGAGATCGGGAAAGAACTGCAAGAAAAAGGTGATGATGAGCAGCCTGATGTGCATGCCGTCGACATCGGCATCGGTAGCCACGATGACCTTGTTGTATCTTAGAGTGTCAAGGCCGTCCTCTATGTCAAGCGCAGCCTGCAACAGATTGAACTCCTCGTTCTCATAGACAATTTTCTTGGTGAGTCCGTAGGAGTTGAGCGGCTTGCCCCTGAGCGAGAACACCGCCTGAGTGTTGACATCACGGCTCTTGGTGATGGAGCCGCTGGCAGAGTCGCCCTCGGTGATGAATATTGACGACTCTTCCTTGCGCTCGCTCTTGGCGTCGGAGTAATGTATGCGGCAGTCGCGCAGCTTGCGGTTGTGGAGATTGGCTTTCTTGGCCCTCTCGCGCGCCAGTTTGGTCACGCCAGCCATGGCCTTGCGCTCTCGCTCGCTCTCTGCTATCTTCTGCTGGAGGGCTTCTGTCACGTCAGAATGGATGTGCAGGTAGTTGTCGACCTCACGCTTGACAAAGTCGCCCACATATTTGTTGATGCTTTCGCCGCCCGGCGACATCTGGAGTGAGCCGAGCTTTATCTTAGTCTGCGACTCAAACATCGGCTCTTCCACATTGACGGCAATGGCGGCCACTATGCCGTTGCGTATGTCGGTAAACTCGTAGTTCTTGCCGAAAAATTCCTTTATGGTGCGCGCTATATGCTCCTTGAACGCGCTCTGATGCGTGCCTCCCTGCGTGGTGTGCTGTCCGTTGACAAAGGAATGATATTCCTCGCCATACTGGTTGGTGTGGGTGAAGGCTATCTCTATGTCCTCGCCTTTGATGTGTATGATGGGATAGAGGCCGTCGTTGGTCATGTTGTCGTTAAGCAGGTCAGCGAGACCGTTGCGCGAGAGTATGCGCCTGCCGTTATACATGATGGCAAGGCCCGAGTTGAGATAGGTATAGTTGCGCAGCATGGTCTCCACGATGTCGTCATGAAACGTGTAGTTGGCAAAGAGCGTGGCATCTGGCTCAAAATGTATGTATGTGCCGTTCTCTTCCTCTGAGGCGACAGTGTCATCGCTCTTAAGAATGCCTCTCTCAAACGTCAGCGTGCGCACCTTGCCCTCCCTGAACGAGCGCACCTCAAAGCGCGAACTCAGCGCGTTGACCGCCTTTACGCCCACGCCGTTGAGGCCCACGCTCTTCTTGAAAGCCTTGGAGTCGTACTTGCCGCCGGTGTTAAGCACGCTCACCGCCTCAACGAGCTTGCCTTGTGGTATGCCGCGGCCATAGTCGCGCACGGTCACGCGCAGGTTGTCCTCCACATCTACCTCTATGCGCTTGCCCGCGTTCATCTTAAACTCGTCGATAGAGTTGTCCACGACCTCCTTGAGCAGCACATATATGCCGTCCTCTGGCAGGTTGCCGTCGCCGAGACGGCCTATATACATGCCAGGACGCGTGCGCACATGCTCCATGTCGGAGAGATGCCTGATGTTATCGTCGGTGTAGTCCACCGTAACGCCGTCCAAAAGATTTTCCTCGTTCATATAACGCTGTCTGTTTTTACGTGCAGGATGTTGTCGCATGGCGTTTTGCCGTTTGCGGTCAGGCATATTGCCCCTGCCCTACTGCACACTAACATTTACTTTTCTATCTTTTTCTTGTAGCACTTGCGCCGTTTATGCACCTCTCTTTGCAGCTCTCCCCACTGTCCCTGCACACTACTGTTGCTCTCAAGCTCCACATGCGTCTCGCCCCACTCAAAGCCATACTTCTGGTAGCGCGGTATGAGGTCGGCAAAGAGCAGCGCGTTGGCGCCCTTGTTGCGATATTCGGGCAACACGCCCACAAGCAGCAGGTCCACAATCTTGGTTTTGTGACGCTTGAGCGCGTTCATCACGTGCATCCAGCCAAACGGCAAGAGCCTGCCCTTTCTACACTTCTGCAAAGCGCGTGCCAAAGACGGCACGGTGATGCCCACGCCCACAAGACGGTTGTCTGCGCCCGCGTCCTCTATGCACGTTATGAGCGAGAGGTCGGCCATGGGAAAATACATATTTATAT
The DNA here is from genome assembly GCA_946055365.1 of uncultured Prevotella sp. Classification (GTDB taxonomy): domain Bacteria; phylum Bacteroidota; class Bacteroidia; order Bacteroidales; family Bacteroidaceae; genus Prevotella. The sequence continues at coordinate 21,598 of CAMGFM010000001.1, forward strand.
ATTGGTCTATCTGACGGTCGGTCAGCGTGGAGTAACCATAGAGATGAGAGTAGGTGGCATTGACAAGCTCAAATATCTTTTTGCCATATCCGCCCTCAAAAACGTCCTTGCGCGTGAGCTTCTTCACTCTCAGGTTGTAGCGTCGCTGTATCATGGATGCCACCTTGGCGTACTTTTCAGGCACGGTGTCTGGCACATAGAGCTTGTATTCCAGATAACGCGAGTCTACGGCCCACCCTTCCATGCTCTCGATGTGCTGTGGATAGTAGGGAAAGTTGTAGATGGTGGCCATGGTGCCGAGCTGGTCAAAGCCCTCAGTGAGCATTCCCTCGGGGTCAAGGTCGGTAAAACCGAGCGGACCGACGACTTCTTCCATGCCCATGTCGTGCCCATAGTCTTCCACAGCCTTGAGCAGGGCCGCCGACACCTCACGGTCGTCTATGAAATCAATCCATCCGAAGCGCACCGACTTGCGCCCCCACTTGGTGTTGGCACTGTTGTTGATGATGGCTGCCACACGCCCCACTATCCTGCCGTCCTTATAGGCAAGGAAATACTCTGCGTCGCAGAAGTCAAAAGCCGCGTTGCGATCCTTGCTGAGGGTGTTAAGCTCATCCGAATACATGTTTGGCACATCGTATTCGTTGCCCTTGTAAAGGTCATAATGAAAGTCGATAAACCTGCGGAGGTCTCCGCGCGACTGCACTTTTCTAATTTCTATTGCTGACATTTGCTTGTTGTTTTTCTTTTCATGCGCCCTATTCCATTCCATGTGGCCGCAAGGCACTACGGACACGGCTCCCGCCGCACAGACAGCCCCATGCAAGAATTGCAGTGCCAAGGCGGCGTGCCGAAAAGGGGGAATAAGGAGCAGATGCAAAAATAAACAAATTTCGCCAAATAAACATGCCTGCGCCTTATTATTTATGCTTCATTAAAGATAAATCTGTCTTTTTTCTTAAAAATGCTTGCACATATCGTTTGCAATTTATATCTTTGCTCTTACAAAACAACATTATTACCCACAAACACCATACAGAAAGAAAGGGAAACAAGCGTCAGACAGCACAAACAGACACACCCCGAAACATGAAAGTAACATTAGGAAACCACTAAAAAGGAAGATTATGAACAAATTTTACGCTTCAATCGTTGCAATCATGATGACTGCAATGTCATTTGCACAGTCACCCATAGCAAGAACGGGCATGCAGCCGGCAAGGACGGGGTTGTCTGCCATTGCCAAACACAGCAATACTGATGTCATGCGCACTCCGCTCACAGGCATAAGCCTCACCACGACACCCATGAAGAAGGCTCCTGCCATAGCCAAGGACAAGGAATACGTCAACGACCCCATCATCACCGACACCCCCGACGGCACTCTCTACGCCGACCAATACTGCACGGGCAAGGGCTACTACGCCTTCTGGGGATATGTCTATGAAGATGAAGCCGACGGAGACGTGGCCGCCTACGTCATAAACGGCGAGGACATATACATATTCCAGCCCATGTGCATGCTCTATCTCGACACCTGGATAAAGGGAAAGATAGACACCGAGGGCAACGTGACGGTAGACCTGCCGCAAAAGGTGTATATGGAAGAGGTAACCGACGACTATGGCGAGCCGACGGGCGAGATATATGAATACTATCTGTGGAGAATGGTGCCAAACGAAAGCACGGAGCTGTACGACCCCGACGAGACAAGCCAGCAGATACACTACACGCTCAAGGACGGCGTGCTGACAAGGACTGACGAGAACATTCTCGTGGGACTCTGCGACGAGGACGGACAGTGGACTGGCTACGGCGACTATGAATACACGCTCACCACACCCGACGCGCTCACCGCTACTCCTGCCACCTACAATCCCGACGAGGACTACATGCTGGTCTATGGCGAGGAAGGCGCAAGGAACATGATGAAAGTGAAAGTGGCTGTGGACGGCAACGACGTCTACCTCGGCGGACTCACCGAGACCGACAACGTGACATGGGCAAAGGGCTCTGTGGTGGACGGCGACAAGGTGGTGTTCAGCGGCAAGAGCTATCTCGGACTGTCAGCCGACGGCAGATACCACGCCTATCTCACGCCCGCAAGCGTGTCGCAGGAATATGACCCCGATAATGACCATACGTTTGACGTGGTGAACTTTGAAGATGAAATCACATTCGCCTACGACGCGGCCAACAAGACGCTCGTGTCTGACGGCACGCTGTCCATAAACTACGGCAAGAACATATCCGCGAGCCAGCAACTCTTCGTGCAGCCGGCAGTAAGCCCGTTAAAGGAAGTGGCGGCAGCACCTATAGACCCTGACGTGATAGACTACGCAGACTACTTCGCCGACTACGACTACGGCGGCATGGCCGTGCAGATATTCACCGAGGATGCCGACGGCAATATCCTCAACCCCGACAACATCTATTATAACATCTTCATAGACGGCGAAAAAGTCACGTTTACCAATGATCTCTACACGTCCGTAGAGGAAGACATGACTGACGTGCCGCTCGGATTTGTGGACGGATGGGACTTTAACGACAACAACGGCAGCAGCAACATAAGAATAATTTACTTCTACCAGCAGCCACAAAGCACCGTGGGCGTGCAGTCTTTGTATAAGGACGGCGACAATGTCTACAAGTCAAATATCGTAACCTACGACATAGCGTCTGGCACCGGCATAAACGGCACCGCCGTCTATGGCAAAGAGGCCGCCACAGTGACCTATTATGACATGCTCGGAAGGAAGACCAACGCTCCAACACACGGCGTATATGTCAAGAAGGTGACCTATTCTGACGGAAGCACTACAACCTCTAAGGCTGTGATGAGGTAAGGCAGGGTGTAAATATCCTCACAGACCATACTTTTCTCTCATATAATACTATGCCACTCTGCATAGTGTGTATCACACGAGGGTGTGCCGCTTGTGGCACACCCTCGTTTTGTTTCCCAAAAAAGGCTGTCATCATGCTGACAAGCAGCCGCCACGTGACGGCAATATGGCCTTTCGACATTTATAAGCGGATTTTCATTATTGGCAAGTGACACTTGGTGATTGCAAAGCGGCACTTTGATGATTGCCAAGAGGCACTTGGTGATTGCCAAGTGGCACTTTGGTGATTAGCAAGAGGCACTTGATGATTGCCAAGTGGCACCTTGGTGATTGCCAAGTGGCACTGAAAAGCCCCGCTTTTTCAGTTCTTGCTCTCTGGACCGCACATTTTATTTTATGCAAAAACAACATGTGTTACAGAAAGGCTGGTGTCACGGCACTCTGCCGCACACCAGCAACACATGAGAGCCTGCGGCTGTGGTGGTGGCGAATATATAGGTGTCGCCACCGTCCTTTAGCCTCAGCCTCCTGCGCAGTTCCTCAGCTCTCAGGGGAAAGTTGCGCACGGTGATGTTGGCTCTTTCCACGCCGGCAAGGGCGGCCCTGAGCAAACGGCGGTTCATGGTGGCGACAGCCCTGACGCTCATCACGCGCCCCGGGAAGCCCTCTGCACGTGTGAGCGAAAGGAAAAGGTGACTGTTAGGGCTTACCGCCGACACGCCAAACGACATTGACAGCTCGTCAAAACAGCCTGCCTTCATGACCGTGGCGTTGGGTTCGCACAGATAGAGAGGCGTGTCAAGCTCTCCAGCGTCAAGCACATCGTCAAGAGAAGGGCAAGGCTGCGCAGGCACGGCCGCCTCCACGCGCGCGCCGTCAGGACAATGACTGAAGGCATAGACGCTGCGGCTGCCCGTGGAGCGTCTTATGTCCACACAGTTTACCTCCACACAGCCGTCAAGAGAGGGCTTGCGGGCAAGCACAAAGAGCAGTTCCTTGCACTCACCGTCCACCGCCACGATGTGCAGCTGCGTCACGGTGTGGCGCAGGTCGCACAACGCCTTGTGCCAGTCGAGCATGGGCGAGAGCTTCAGCACCACAAAGAGCGAGCGGGCCAAAAGCTCGTCAAGCAGAAGTGTCACGTCGGGAGAGCAGTCGCCAATGGCGTAGGTGCGCGCGCCGCTGCTGTCACGCCGCGCAGGGTCCATATAGACCACCGTCGTGGCTTCCATGCTACGCAGCACGCTCTCCGCGTCAGAGTGTGTGACGGTCACGTTGTCCCTGCCGAGGCACCGCATGTTGTGGGCAGCCATCTCACACAACGCCCCGTCGCGCTCCACATATACAGCACGGTCAAAGAGCGGGGCGAGAAAGGAGAAGTCCACGCCAAAGCCGCCCGTCAGGTCTGTAAGAGAGGTCTCGCGCGACAGTGACACATCGCCGCCGCCCTCACCGCCGCCCAATGACGACAGCAGGCGCGACACTACCACGGCCTTATAGGCGGCAGCCGCCTCCGACGAGCATTGCTCCATGGAGACGCGGGGCGGATAGACAATGCCGTCGACAGCCGCCCACGACGGCAGCTTGTCACGCGCTGCCTGCCAGCCAGCTATCTGGTCGAGGGCGTATGGCATGTTGACCTCGGGATAACGCCCCGACAGCAGGGCAAGGCCGCGCGGGTCGTCGAGCCTGTGCCGCAGTATAAACTGTGTTATGTCCATTTTTTTTATATTTGTGTCACTGTTCTTTTATAAAGGAAATGTGTATTGTGATGTCCTGCCTGCAAAATTACTAATTTATCCTGCATCGGCAGGCATACGAAAGCAGTTTTATATACACACCCACCACCCGTTTTCCGCAAACATGTGTAAACTTTTATCCCAAATCGGTCATTAGGACGTTATGATGATAACGACTTCTATTTTTGAACAGATGTTTTTCTGTCTTGAGGGCGCAATGGGGTTTCATTGTAACCGAAAAACGGGAAAATAGATGCCAAAAAGAATGTTTGTTTGCGCTTAACGTGCTAATGACCGTTTTGGGTTTATGCACGCCAACGCCTGCATGCCACACTCAAAGGGCAGGGCAAATAGTCCTGCAAAGGGTGTAAAGTGGTCAATTTGTAAGCTATCAGAAATTTATTGCACAAATTTAGCCGATTTGAGAAAATAAAAACCCTCTTTTCCTTTGTAGTTTCCTTAACTTAATATATCTTTGCAGCAGTTTGCACAAACGAACAAAATTTGAGCAATACGAAACATATCAAACCTAAAACATCCCTATGCAGGCAACGCCTGCCATGGTAAGCTCCCAGAAAGGGAGACATACAGAAAAAACATTAACAAAGAGCCGTCTCACACACGGGCTTACGGCCAGAGCCAGGCACTGACACGACAACGCCAAGGCCGCATACACACCGCACGACCTCTGGATTTGAGGGTGAGAAAGTGGCGCATGAACAACGAACACCAAACAATTTTTCTATTAACAATGACTATGGAACCCATCGTAAATTTCAAGTCCCTGCCTGAACGCCTGCGCAAGGCCGGCAGAAAGGTGACAGTAGCCGTAGCCTGCCCCGCTGACTCGCACACCGAGGAAGTGATAGAGCGCAGCATCAAGGAGGATTTTGCCACGTTCACACTCGTGGCGGTGAACGGCAAACGGGAAGTGAGCGAAAGGCTCGCCGCACTCTACCCCTCACACGTGAGCATCATCAATGCCGACGACGATGACGACGCGGCACGAAAGGCCGTGGCTGAGGTGAAAGAAGGCAACGCCAAGGTGCTTATGAAGGGTACTATAAACACGGACAACCTGCTTCGGGCCGTGCTGAACAAGGAGACAGGCATACTCGTTAAGGGCAGCGTGCTTACACACATAGCCGTGGCAGACGTGCCGTCACTCGACAGACTGCTGTTCTTCACCGATGCGGCCGTGATACCCTACCCCACAACCGAGCAGTTTGACGCTCAGGCAGGCTATATCATCGACACCTTCCGCAGCGTGACGGGCATGGAGAGGCCCAAAGTGGCACTCACCCACTGCACGGAAAAGGTCAGCGAGAAGTTTCCGCTCACTCTGAGCTACGTCACACTCAAGGAACACGCGGCAGAGGGCAAGTATGGCGAGGTGGACATGGACGGACCGATGGACGTGAAGACCGCTTGCGACGCGGAGAGCGGAGCCATCAAGGGCATAGCGTCGCCCGTGGTGGGCAAGGCAGACATCCTGATATTCCCAGACATCGAGGCTGGCAACACATTCTACAAGACTGTCACTCTCTTTGCCAAAGCCACGGTGGCAGGTATGCTCGCAGGCACGACGGCACCCGTGGTGGTGACATCCAGGGCTGACTCTGCCGACTCAAAGTTCTACAGTCTCGCCACGGCATGTATCAAGGCTCTCAACGGATAGTGCAACCACACAATCCCGCAATGGCTCATACATTACCAGTAAAGACTCATACATTATATATATAATGGCTGCTGAAATCACTATTAATAAAGAAAAGACACAGTATTAGCTTACATGACGACCTTTTCCTGCGCGCCACGCACACACGGCAGGGACTTGCCATGATGTGACGTGGCAGGAAAAGGCCACGAACATGACAAAAACTCACACTGAAAAATAATGAAAAGGATTTTCGTTATCAACCCGGGATGTACATCCACCAAGGTGGCTGTCTACGAGGACGACAAGGCTGTATGGACATCAGACGGTCTGCACTCTCAAGAGGAGATAGAGCGTTTTATGACCGTCAACGAACAGTACGAATACCGCAAGGACTTTGTGCTAAACCTGCTCAAGGAGGCTGGCATACCCCTCAAGTTTGATGCCGTAATAGGCAGAGGCGGACTGCTCAAGCCGCTGAAAGGAGGCGTGTATGCCATCAACGAGCAGATGAAAGAGGACTTGTGGAACGCAAGACACCAGCACGTGTGCAACCTCGGCTCGCTGATAGCCGACGAGATAGCGCGCCAGTGCCACTGTCCAGCGTTTATGGCAGACCCCGTAGTGGTGGACGAGATGATGACAAGGGCACGCTACACTGGCCTGCCGTTCATCAAGCGCGAGTCAATATTCCATGCGCTCAACGCAAAGGCGGTGGCACGCATGCACGCTCACTCCGTGGGCAAGAACTATGAGGACATGAACATCGTGGTGGCGCACCTCGGAGGCGGCATCTGCGTGTCTGCCCATCACAAAGGCAAGGTGATAGACGTGAACAACGCCCTCAACGGCGAAGGCCCGATAGCCCCTGAACGCTCTGGCACGCTGCCTGCCGACCAGCTGGTGAGACTCTGCTTCTCGGGCAAGTACACGCAGGCACAGATAATGAAGATGCTCGCAGGCTACGGTGGCTGTTACGCACTGCTCGGCATCAAGGACATGAAGGAGATAAGCACACGCGCCGAGCGTGGAGAGGAGCCTTACCACGAGGTGCTTGAGGCCATGCTCTACACAGTGTCAAAGCAGATAGGCGCAATGGCGGTGGCTCTCTGGGGCAAGGTGGACGCCATAATACTCACGGGCGGCATAGCCTACAGCAAATACTGCGTGGAGGACATAAAGTCGCAGGTTGGCTTCCTCGCACCCGTGATTGTGATGCCAGGAGAGGGCGAGATGAAGTCGCTTGCCTACAACGCTCTCGGCGCACTCAACGGCGAGCTGCCCATACAGGAGTATGTATAATATATAAAAGGTGCATACAGTAAGCACAGACACACACATAAGGACGGCCGGACGGTACACTTCCCACAAACATAATCGTGGAATGTACCGTCCGGCCGCCTTTTCGTTTACAGTCCGCGGTCCTTTGGTTTACCGTCCGGCTGTCTTTTTGTTTACCGTCTGCCGTCCTTTGGTTTTACTGTCTGCCGCCTTTCGTGACAGAAGGGGGCTTTTTGGCACGGGGATGTCAGCGGCGCACACTCACTTCTATGTCCTTTACATAGGAACGTATGCTGCGGTCGGCGGCAACGACATCCACCACCATCCTATAGCGGCCCTCCTTGTCGGGCAGGCGACAGTCAAATGCCTGAAGTGGCGGCACCACTCCCATAGGCTGTATAGTCACTCCGTTTGACACGATAGAGCTGGCTTTGAACTGCGGCGCGAACTTTATCTCAAAGAAACCCTGTCCCGTGTCATACCACATGCAGCGCACGTCAAGCGGAGGTACAAGCTCTATACTCTCAATGCCAGTTGTCACCATGCCAAGTATGTCGCTGAGATCACGGTCAAACGCCATGCCATTCATGACTATGGCTATCTGACTCTTATTGTCACGATCACCAGGAATCCCAGGAGGCATCAAGCCTTGAAGTTTCTGACTCTTCCACATTATATTATTGTCGTTGTCGGTGACAAGCACCTTGCCCGTGTAGAGTATGGCGTCCTTTACGGTGAAGATGCAGTGGTGATCATCTAAGAACTTACGGTCAAAATAGCAGAAAGGGTCCCTAATCCTCGCCCAGTCGTATGACTGGGGGCGGCGTTTCCTCACCTGCACCTCCGCGAGGGTGTTTACCGTCTCCTCCATGGACGGGCTGTTAGGCACTATATCCTCGCCTCTCACCTCCCTCGCAAGCATCGGCAAGGCAGAGAAGCTCTGTATGGAGGGAAAATCAAGGTCGTCAAGGGTGTAGGAGTAGATGCTTGTCTTGCCTTTCTTGTTGTAGGCCTGCACATAGAGGCTTGTGCCGTCAAGAAAGTCGCCTGTCACGGCCTCAAAATGGCCCGTGCTGTCGGTATAGGCTATCGTGGCATCGTTGGTGAGCGTGTTGTATATCTGCACGCTGGCCCCGTCAAGTGGCTTACGACCATTTTTTACAGTGCCAGACACGCACGGGGCTGCCTCAACGGGATAAGCGTAGGCTATGCTGTCGGCATTTAGCACCTCCCTGCCCACCATAGTCTGCGAGGCAGACAACAGCCACGTGTCTATGTCGCCGCGTGACTGTTCTGCGCCACTGTCCGTGACCGCGGAAAGCGGAAACGGCACGGGCGAGAACGCCTCGGAGCGATATTGCAACATCTCCATGGCAGTATGCACATTGCGGCTGCCCTCGGGCAGGAAGCGCACAAAGACACGCCCTGACGGCACGCTGTCATTGAGCGTCACGTGCAGAGCATCGCCCTGACAGCCCGTCGTGGATATGCTTATGCCGCCAGAGGAAGGGAGAGTGCCGCCGTCGCCAGTCCACAGCACACGCTGCGAAAGGACATTGCCGTCGCCGTCGACAAGCCACAGCGTGAGAAGGCCCGGGGTGCAGCCATCAACGTCTGCCATGCCAGCACCCTCGCGCATGGCAAGGGGCTTTATGCCGAAGCTGGAATGATACATATAGACACGGCACGAGTCGGCACGGCCGCGCATGGACTCCCCGCAAAGCACACGGCACACCAGACGGCCGCGGTTTTGCGTGACACGGAGCGTGGGAGTGTCCATGGCTGCGGGCAGGACAAACTTGCGCATGCCTTCGCCGCCATTTACCACAAGCATACAGTCATCGCCGTCTGGCATGAACGACACTCTGGCGAGACCAGAGCCACTGGTCTTGCCGCTGCACACCACCTCGCCGTTGCTGCGCACAACGTCAAACTCAGCGGAGACGGGAGACAGCGTGGCGTTGCAGAGATACACGCCCATGGTCTGTAGCTCTCCCGACACAAAATGGCCGCCCTCGGGAAAGAACATGGCACTCACGCATGACGTGTCGCCGTCTGCCACGGGCCTGACACCCACATAGAGGGGTGTCATGGGATAGAAATCATTGCCGCGGTTGCGCATGAACTGGGTGTAGCCGCGCAGGTTGTAAACCCCTTGTGCCATCTCGCCGTCCAAAGGCATGGCCGCATAAAACGACCCGTCATTATTGCAGCGCACCTTGATGCGCCTGGCAAGAGCGTTATTGCGGTCGCTAAGCTCCACATACACATAGCGGCTGTAGGGATAGAAGTCGCCGTAGTCGGTGGATAGCACCTGCCCCATCAAACGCACGGTGTCGCTTGCATAAACCACATTATTGAGAGGAGCTACATACACTCTCTCCGAAAGAAAATACTTGTCCTTGGCATGGGATGACAACGACAGCGCAAGGAAAAGGAATGTAATGAGTCGCTTCATCGGTTAAACTTTATTCTGATAATGTATATATCGGCTACTGGCAGTAGCACAAATGTTTAATGGTTAATTACATTGCAAATATACACATTATGCAAGTACACGGTCTAATATGCCTGTTAAAAAACACAAACACCTCGCTTTTTTTGTCATAATGTACAACGACAGCCCAAGGAAACTTTCTCTCCAATAAAACCGAAAAGTCACTTTTGCCGTCGGAAAAAGCCTTGTTGCAAGAATAAAATGCCGCTACGCAAATATAAGATGCCACCTTGTAATGACAAAGTGCCGTTTTGAGCCTGTCAAAGTGCCTCTTCGCAAACATCAAGTGGCACTTTAGCAGGCTCAAAACGGCACTTTGTCACACGAAAAGAGGATGTGCCAATGACGACACACCCTCCCTATCATTTTTTAGACTTCATATTTTTCGATATTCCACACCCCTGCCCCGTCGGCAGCAAGGACACCGCCGCCAGTGCAGAGGCCCAAAAGGCTTGCTTAGTCAGCGAGCTTTGCCTTGATAAACTCGCGGTTGAGGCGAGCGATGTTGGCGATAGACTCGTTCTTGGGACACTCTGCCTCGCACGCACGTGTGTTGGTGCAGTTGCCAAAGCCCAGCTCCTCCATCTTTGCTATCATAGCCTTGGCACGCTTTGCGGCCTCGGGACGGCCCTGAGGCAGGAGTGCCAGCTGGCTAACCTTAGAGCTGACGAAGAGCATTGCAGAACCGTTCTTGCAGGCAGCCACGCAGCAACCGCAGCCGATGCATGTGGCACAGTCCATAGCCTCGTCGGCATCCTGCTTAGGTATGAGTATGGCATTGGCATCCTGAGCCTGGCCAGTGCGTATGGTGGTATATCCGCCAGCGGCAATAATCTTGTCAAAGGCAGAACGGTCTACCATACAGTCCTTGATGACGGGGAAGCCCGCACTGCGCCACGGCTCTACGGTGATGACATCGCCATCCTTGAAACGGCGCATGTAGAGCTGGCAGGTCGTGGCACCCGTTGCCGGGCCGTGGGGATGACCATTGATGTAGAGCGAGCACATGCCGCAGATGCCCTCGCGGCAGTCGTGGTCGAAGACAAACGGCTCCTTGCCCTCATTGATGAGCTGCTCGTTGAGCATGTCGAGCATTTCAAGGAAAGAAGTGTCATCAGGGATGTTCTTCATCTCACGTGTGTCGAAATGGCCCTTGCTCTGAGGTCCATCCTGTTTCCAATATTTAAGTGTGAATGATATATTTGCCATTGTTACTTACTTTTAAAACGTTGATTATTGAATGAACTCAGAGTATTAGTTCTTATAGTTACGTGTCTGTACCTTGATGATCTCATACTCGAGCGGCTCCTTGTTGAGTGCGGGTGCCTTGTCGTCGCTGCCCTGATACTCCCATGCGCCTACATAGAAGAAGTTTGCGTCGTCGCGCTTGGCCTCTCCCTCCTCTGTCTGGTGCTCCTCACGGAAGTGACCGCCGCAAGACTCCTCGCGATGGAGGGCATCGTTGGCGATAAGCTCGCCCATAAGGATGAAGTCACGCAGGTGTATGGCCTTGTCAAGCTCAATGTTGAGACCCTCCTTTGCGCCCGGCACGAAGAGGTTAGTGTCAAATTCCTTGCGTATGTTCTTCAACAGCTTGAGACCTTCCTCAAGTCCTTTCTTGGTGCGGCCCATTCCCACATGCTCCCACATGATGTGGCCAAGCTCTTTGTGGATAGAGTCGACAGAACGCTTGCCCTTGATGTTGAGCAGACGCGTGAGCTCTGCGTCAACAGCCTTCTCGGCAGCCTCAAACTCGGGCATGTCGGTGGAGAGACGCGGCCAGATAGTCTGGTCGGCAAGGTAGTTCTGTATGGTGTAAGGCAGCACGAAATAGCCGTCGGCGAGACCCTGCATGAGCGCGGACGCACCGAGACGGTTGGCACCGTGGTCGGAGAAGTTGCACTCGCCTATTGCGAAGAGTCCAGGGATGGTTGTCTGCAACTCATAGTCTACCCAGATGCCGCCCATGGTGTAGTGGATGGCGGGGAAGATCATCATCGGCTTGTAGTAGTCGAAGCCTCCCTCAGAGCGAACAAACTCTCCGGGGTTGACATCAGTGATTTCCTCATACATGTCGAAGAGGTTGCCATAGCGTGCGCGTATCTCTGCTATGCCGAGACGCTGTATTGACTCGGAGAAATCGAGGAACACGGCGAGACCGGTGTTGTTCACGCCGAAGCCCTTGTCGCAACGCTCCTTGGCTGCACGAGAGGCAACGTCACGGGGAACGAGGTTGCCAAATGCGGGATAGCGACGCTCGAGATAGTAGTCGCGGTCCTGCTCGGGTATGTCCCAACCCTGCTTTGTGCCGGCCTGCAGAGCCTTGGCATCTTCAATCTTTTTCGGCACCCAGATGCGGCCGTCGTTGCGGAGAGACTCCGACATGAGGGTGAGCTTTGACTGCTTGTCGCCGTGCACGGGGATACATGTCGGGTGTATCTGCACATAAGAGGGGTTGGCAAACATGGCTCCCTTGCGGTAGCACTGTATTGCAGCCGTACAGTTGCAGCCCATGGCGTTGGTAGAAAGGAAGTATGTGTTGCCATAACCGCCAGTAGCTATTACCACGGCGTTTGCAGAGAAACGCTCGAGCTTGCCTGTCACGAGGTTCTTGGCAATGATGCCGCGTGCGCGGCCGTCTACAAGCACCACATCCTCCATCTCATAGCGTGTGTAGAGCCTCACCTTGCCTGCATTGACCTGACACATGAGCGAAGAGTAGGCTCCGAGCAGGAGCTGCTGGCCAGTCTGTCCCTTTGCATAGAAAGTACGCGACACCTGCGCGCCACCAAAAGAACGGTTGGCGAGCATTCCGCCATACTCACGTGCGAAAGGCACGCCCTGAGCTACGCACTGGTCGATGATATTGTTTGACACCTCAGCCAGACGATAGACATTGGCCTCACGTGCGCGGTAGTCGCCGCCCTTCACGGTGTCATAGAAGAGACGGTAAACGGAGTCGCCGTCGTTCTGATAGTTCTTGGCAGCGTTGATACCGCCCTGTGCGGCGATGGAGTGTGCGCGACGCGGAGAGTCCTGTATGCAGAAGTTGTAAACGTTGAAGCCCATCTCGCCAAGTGAAGAGGCGGCAGACGCGCCTGCAAGGCCGGTACCTACGACAATAACGTCGAGCTTGAGCTTGTTCTTTGGGTTCACCAGACGCTGGTGAGCTTTATAGTTGGTCCACTTCTCAGCCACTGGGCCTTCGGGTATTCTTGAATTTAATGTCTTAGCCATAATTTTGTTTTAGACTTATGATTCTGTTATTATGTTTTATATAACTTGAGCAGACGTGCCTTGGCTATCTGCATGTATGAATGTGCATGTCTTTATATGTGATGGCTCGCGCTTCTGTCAGCCGCCCATTGCCTTTACATATATAAAGATAGCTCTTGCCGCCGCTCACCTACCTTTAACAGCAGCTGCCGCAGCACAGGCTGGGAGCGCAACCGAAAGCAAATGCGAGGACTACAACGAGGAAGCCGAGCATGAGAACCGTAGAATAGACGAGTCCGATGGTCTTCCAACGCTCAAACCATGTCTTGCCGTTCCATCCGAGTGTGTGCATGGCACTCCAGAAGCCGTGAGAGAGGTGGAACCACAGAGCCACGAGCCACACGATGTAAAGCACTACAAACACGGGGTTGGAGAATGTCTCCTTGATGTAGGCAAAGCCGTCTGCCGGGTGGAACTGTGTCTCAAAGCCAACGAGCTCTGCAAACATCATGTTGTACCAGAAGTTCCAGAAGTGCAGCACAAGACCGAGAAGCACGATAATGCCAAGCACAAGCATGTTCTGTGAAGCCCACTCCACCTTTTCAGGCTTTGCGGTAACCTCATAACGCTCCGTACCGCGTGCGGCACGGTTCTGCATAGTAAGCCAGAAGGCATAGACAATGTGCAGCAACGCCAAAGCGGCGAGACCCATTGTTGCAACTACAGCATACCAGTTGGCGCCGAGGAACTCACAAATCATGTTGTAGCCTTCTCCTGAGAAGAGCGCAACAATGTTCATTGACATGTGGAATGTCAGGAATAGAATAAGCGCGATGCCCGTGAGAGACATCACAACCTTTCTACCGATGGATGAATTGATTAACCACATAAATGATAGAAATTTTTAAAATTACTGAATGTTAGATAATGATTTTGATTTTTTGATTGTCACAGTCATAGCATCCCGTCTGGATTGCGGTCAAGCGGGGCGCACTTGGCCGCGGAGGGCATGTCACAAAGGGCATACGCCTTTTCAGGTTTTCTCAAGTGCCGCTTTAGGCATCAAAAAGTGCCACTTTTGGGCATCCAAAGAGCCTCTTTTCTAACGCTAAAGTGCCACTTTCGCACTGTGCGTTGTCAAGTCCCTGACGTGAAGATGGCATTTGGCCGTTATGACACACACTCCCCCTCCATACAGTCTGCAAAAATACTTATTTTTAATGACAATTCAAATTATTTTGAGCGCAAAAATCATTTTTTATTCTTAATTTTGCGAAGAATTATTTTTTACCTCTGCGCGCCGTGGCCGCAAAGCAGGCTCGGCAGACGTGGTAAAGGCTTTATAATTGTAGTATATTATATTATTGTAACAGGCATAATCACAGCAAAAGGATGGACATGTATTATGATGTACTCGTGGTGGGCGGAGGCCACGCGGGGTGCGAGGCGGCAACAGCAGCCGCAAACATGGGGGCAAAGACCTGTCTCGTGACAATGGACATGAACAAGGTGGGACAGATGAGCTGCAACCCTGCCGTGGGAGGCATAGCCAAGGGACAGATAGTGCGCGAGATAGACGCGCTGGGAGGCCACATGGGCATGGTGACAGACGCCACATCCATACAGTTCAGGATGCTCAACCGCGGCAAAGGGCCCGCGGTGTGGAGCCCGAGGGCGCAATGCGACCGCAGCAGATACATCACCGAGTGGCGCAACACCCTCGACCGCACCGACAACCTCGACATCTGGCAGGACGAGGTGTGCGAGATAACAACGTCTCACGGCACCGTCACGGGAGCAAGGACAGTGTGGGGCGTGGAGATGCACGCAAGGTGCGTGGTGATAACGGCAGGCACGTTCCTTAACGGACTCATGCACGTGGGGCAACGCATGGTGCCGGGCGGACGATGCGCCGAGCCTGCCGTGAGGGGACTCACCGAGAGCATCACGCGGCACGGCATAAGGGCCATGCGCATGAAGACTGGCACCCCAGTGCGCATAGACCGACGCAGCGTACACTTCGAGGACATGGAGGAGCAGCCGGGCGAACACGATTTTCACAGCTTCTCCTACATGCCAAGCCAAAGACACCTGCGGCAACTGCCCTGCTGGACATGCAGCACCAACAAGGCGGCACACGACACGCTGAGGTCGGCCATCAGCCAGTCGCCTCTCTACAACGGACAGATACAAAGCACGGGCCCGCGCTACTGCCCCTCCATAGAGACAAAGCTCGTGACCTTTGCCGACCGCGACCAGCATCCTCTGTTTCTCGAGCCAGAAGGCGAGGACACAAACGAGATGTACCTTAACGGCTTCTCGTCGTCCATGCCGATGGAGGTGCAGCTTGAGGCACTGAGACAGATACCGGCGTTTCGCGACGTCAAGGTCTACCGGCCTGGCTATGCCATAGAATATGACTATTTTGACCCCACACAGCTCAAGCCCTCTCTTGAGTCAAAGCTGATAGGGGGTCTGTTTCTCGCAGGGCAGGTGAACGGCACCACGGGATATGAGGAAGCGGGCGGACAGGGCCTCGTGGCAGGCATAAACGCGGCGTTGCTGTGCAGCGGCAGCAAGCCTTTCGTGATGAAACGCGACGAGAGCTACATCGGAGTGCTCATAGACGACCTCACGACAAAGGGCGTGGACGAGCCATACCGCATGTTCACCTCAAGGGCAGAATACAGAATATTGCTGAGACAGGACAATGCCGACGCAAGACTCACGCCCATGGCCTATGATCTTGGCATCGCCAAAAGGGACAGGCTCGACTTCTGGCTGAAGAAGCAAAGGCACAGAGACAGAATCATCGATTTTTGCAACAGCACATCGGTAAAGCCGAGAGACATAAACGCGGCTCTCGAGAGGTTTGGCACCACTCCAATGAGATTTGGATGCACCATAGCCGAACTCATCGCGCGCCCGCAACTCAGCATCGTGCAGCTGGCAGAGGCCATACCGCAACTCAAGGAGGCCATAGACTGTGACGACGCGAGAAAAGAGGAGATCGTGGAGTCTGCGGAGATACTCATCAAATATAAAGGATATATTGAGCGCGAGAAAATCATCGCCGACAAGATGCACAGGCTCGAGGACATCAAGATAAAGGGACACTTCAATTATGGCGAACTCAAGGAGATTTCTA
The DNA here is from genome assembly GCA_946055365.1 of uncultured Prevotella sp. Lineage (GTDB taxonomy): Bacteria > Bacteroidota > Bacteroidia > Bacteroidales > Bacteroidaceae > Prevotella. The sequence continues at coordinate 37,985 of CAMGFM010000001.1, forward strand.
CCGAAGGCCGCCAGAAGCTGACCGCCATCGACCCCGAAACTCTCGGACAGGCATCGCGCATCCCTGGCGTGTCGCCAAGCGACATCAACGTGCTGCTCGTGCTGATGCACAGATGACAAGCAGCCACGGCAACACGACTGCCGACAAGAGCCGTCTCACACGACAGTGGCTGCCGACGACAACGCCTGCACACACATTGCGCCATTCTATTTACACCAAAAACATATCACTTATTTATATCTGCAAAATGGACAAGAATTTATTGCTTGAAAACCTGCGGTCAATACCCGACTGGCCGAAGCCGGGCATCAACTTCCGCGACGTGACATCGCTTTTCGAGAAACCCGAATGTCTGAAGGAGATGTGCGACGGCATCTGCGAGCTTTACAAAGACAAGCACATCACCAAGGTAGTGGGCGTGGAGTCGAGAGGATTTGTGCTTACGTCTGCCGTCGCGCTCAAGCTCGGCGCAGGCGTAGTGCTGTGCCGCAAGCCCGGCAAGCTGCCGGGCGACACCGTGAGCGAGAGATATGCCAAGGAATAT
>CAMGFM010000002.1 GCA_946055365.1 uncultured Prevotella sp.
ATCGCCAGCAGATTTACAGTCTGCCCCATTTGGCCACTCTGGTAACCACCCTTGCGTTTGATTTCTCAAAGCGAGTGCAAAGGTAAGCATAATTTTTCTAATATACGCACAAAAAGCAGTTTTTTTTATTCCCGAAACTCACATTTGTCCACATAGTCACCGTCTTCGTCTTGTGCTGGTGACGTTTTGCGGGTGAAAAACGTTGACGTTGAATAAAATATATAGGTATGGATATGTCGTGTGGAATATTTTTAGTAAATTTGCATCATACCATAGGTCTACAAAACAAACATATAAAAACATTAACCTTTTATTCAAATGAAAAGAAACATTATTTATAGTGTCGCCGCTGCGACGCTGTTCCTTTTTGCAGTCTCCGCTACGGCTGCGCCTAAGGGCAAGAAAAAGGCAAGGAAAGCCGTGGCTGTAAAGGTGGAAAACACTGCCCCGACTGTGGAATTCAGCGATGCGTGGGTGGAGGACGAGACAAAGTTTGAAGACCGCAAGGAGGCGGCTCACGCTACGTTCATACCTTACTCCACGACGGAGCTGATGAAAAAGGACTCCTACTTTGTGAAGCCTTGGGAGACACCACGACATGCCGACTATATGCTTCTCAACGGCAAATGGAAGTTTCATTACACCGCCGACTGGAAGCAGGGCAAGCCCGAGGAGGCCGATTTCTATGCCGACGGTGCAGATGTGTCGGCGTGGAATGACATAACCGTGCCGCTCAACTGGGAGATGGCTGGCTATGACGTGCCTGTCTACAACAATGTGGGCTACCCCTTCCACAACAATCCGCCCTACATCAAGGCCATGGACGACAATTTCGACAAGAATCCCGTGGGTTCCTACCGTCGCACGTTCACCTTGCCCGAGGGCTGGGACAGCGGCAAGCGCGTGTTCCTGCACTTTGACGGAGCGTGCAGTGCCATTGTGGTGTGGGTGAACGGCAAGTATGCCGGCTACTCGCAGGGTGCCAACACCGACGCCGAGTTTGACGTTACGCAACTCGTGCGCAAGGGCAGCAACAACGTCTCCGTGAGAGTCTACAGATGGTGTGACGGCGCATATCTTGAGGGTCAGGACATGTGGCATCTTGCAGGTATTCACCGCGACGTGTATCTTGTCGCCACGCCGCGCACGTTTGTCAGCGACCATTACATCACCTCGGCCCTCGACGGCAGCTACACTTCGGGCAGCCTTAACGTGGAACTTACCGTCAGCAACGCCTTTGGCGAGAACACGTCCAAGACCTTTGAGGTAGAGCTGCTTGACCCTGCGGGCAGAAAGGTGGCATCAAGGCAGACCGACCTGACCATGACGGCGGCAGACAGCAAGAAGCTGGTGGCGTTGACCCTTGAGGGACTCACCGGGTTGCAGCCGTGGTCAACCGAACACCCCAATCTCTACACCGTAGTGGTGAGACAGATGAGCGAGGGCAAGGAAGAGATGGTGTTTTCCACAAGATATGGATTCCGCAGTGTGCAGCAGCGAGGCAATCTCTATTATGTCAACGGCAAGAGAGTGTTCTTCAAGGGCGTAAACACGCAGGACATACATCCCGAGTACGGCCATGCCATCGACGTGGCGACCATGCTCAAGGACGTGCAGCTCATGAAGCGTGCCAATGTCAACACCGTGCGCACCAGCCACTATCCGAGACAGGCCAAGATGTATGCCATGTTTGACTACTACGGTCTCTACTGCATGAACGAGGCCGACGTGGAGTGCCACAACAACCATTCGCTCTCCAACAATCCCACTTGGCGCGACGCTTACGTAGACCGCACGGCACGCATGGTGCTGCGCGACCGCAATCACCCGAGCGTGGTGTTCTGGTCATTGGGCAATGAGAGTGGCGGAGGCGACAATTTCCAGGCCACATACGACTGTGTGAAGCAGCTGTTGCCCGGCAGAGACGCGTGGGTGCATTATGAGGGTCACAACCACGGCGAGAAATACTCTGACATGGGTTCTGACATGTATCCGCAGGTCAAGACCGTCGTGGAGCAGCGTGGCGGCCTTAACGGCAAGCCCTATTTCATCTGCGAGTATGCCCATGCCATGGGACAGGCCGTGGGCAACCTGCAAGAATACTGGGACGTGATAGAGTCGTCAAACGGCATCGTGGGCGGCTGTATATGGGACTGGGTTGATCAGGGCATCTATGACACCCGCCGCATACGCGACAACAAGCCGCTGACCGACCCCTCCACGGGGCTCCACTACTACACTTCGGGCTATGACTACACGCGCATGAACCGCGGCGACAACGGTTTCCAGGGCGACTTCATGAGCAACGGCATCATCACGCCGGGTCGTGAGTGGACCGCAAAGCTCACCGAGGTGAAGTATGTCTACAAATATGTTGACTTCGTGGCGTTCCGCAACCACCGTCTTGTGGTCAAGAACAAGATGAACTTCACCAACCTCAACGACGAGTACACCCTTGCGTGGAAGATACTCAAGAACGGCAGCACCGTAGAGCAAGGCACAGCCTCCCTGCCGCAGTGTGGGCCGGGCAAGACTGCCGACGTGGAGATACCATACACCACAAAGGTTGATGGCAATGCCGAATATATCATACAGCTGTCGTTCCTCCTCAAGGACGACAAGTCATGGGAGAAGAAGGGATATGCCATGGCAGAGCAGCAGTTCTTGCTTAATGCCGACGAGACAGTCAACTGTCTCAGCGTGGCAGACCCCACTTTCGTGCAGCAGCCGCGCAAGCCGCTCGCCGAGATAAAGGCCAAGGGCAAGCTCAAGGTCAAGGGCAACACCGTCAGCGGCGACAATTTCACCATGACATTCGCACAGGACGGCACGATAGCCGACTGGAGCTGGCAGGGCAAGCAGCTTGTGATGCCTGGCAGCGGTCCTGACTTCAACGGATTCCGCCGTATAGCCAACGACAACATCAGTCTCGGAGCTACGGGTGGCGTCGCAGAAAACGAAAACAAGGAAGAGGGCGCGCTCTCTGGTCACAAGACTCTCGTGTCTGCCCCGAAAAAGGTTGGCAAGAACGTCGTTGTGGAGACGGCGGTGAGCAATGGCAAGGACACCCACGCCATTGTCTACACTATCTATCCCAACGGTGTTGTCGACATGGCTGTGAAGTTTGAGAACTCGTCGGTTGACACCAGGCGCATAGGCATAACCATGCAGTTTGCGCCGGGCTTTGAGCAGGTGGACTACTATGCCAAGGGTCCGTGGTCTAACTATATAGACCGCCAGCGCGGCTCCATGCTCGCCCGTTACGCCACTACCGTTGACGGAATGTTTGAGGAGCAGAGCGCGCCGCAGACTATGGGCGACCGTCAGGGACTCCGCGACCTCACGCTCGGCGGCAACGGCGTGGCATTGCGCGTGGAGACAGAGGGCATGTTGGCGTTCTCGCTCTCTCATGTCGATGACAGCCAGTTCAATTATGACGTGTTCTATGGCGGCAAGCATCCTTACGACCTCACGCGCAGCGCGCAGGTGTTTGCCCACTTCGACTACTGGCAGCGCGGTATAGGCAACCACTCCTGCGGTGGCGACTCCTGCCTGCCGCAGTATGCTTCGCCCACAGGCCAGTTTGACGTGAAGCTGAGGTTTACGCCGCAGTCGAGATAACATAAACGTGCCACGCATGGCTTCCCATAGGCGGTCATGCCTCACGTGACGGCATACTATTGCGGAGCTGTCTTCCTGCTTTTTCGGGGAGACGGCTCCGCTTTTTCGTTGTCAAACGGTTGCGTAAGTGTCTCAACGTGGCTCTTTCGGTTCTCTCAAGTGCCACTTCCCTTATCCTAAAGTGCCGCTTTGCGTTTCCCAAGTGCCACTCTCCGTTCCCCATGTGGCTCTTTCTGTTCTTCCAAGTGCCATTTTCCGCTCTACAAGTGGCTTTTTTCGTTTTCTCAGGTGTTTCTTTCTTATAACTCACACCAAGACAAGGACGCGCTTTTTGTACCGTTGTTCACGTCGTGTGCATAGTCATTCGCATGATGTCACGTCATGAGCGTGTGCACGTGTCTCTGTGTGTGCGCATGATATATTGTGCCGTGCATAAAAATATCCTGTGAGAAACCTTTGGGTAATTAAAAAAATGTATAACTTTGCACACCGTTTTTATAGGGATAAACATTCTTACACAACACAGCAGATGAATGACACCTTCAAGTTGGCGGCAATATTCCTTTTGTCGCTTGCCATCTTCGCCTTATACTCACTTGTGCCTGAGGAAATGGCAGAGTCCATGCACATCAGGCAGATAAGCCTTGGCTCGGGAGACACTTTCCGTGCCGCTGGAGAGCCTGCCGACAGCGTCGCTGCCGCCGAGGCAGAGCAGGAGACGCTTGCCGTCGTGCCTACAGACACCACTCGGCAGGTCATACTGCTCTTTGGCGACTCCATGTCTCAACCTTTGGCACTCCGACTCTCCGACTATGCCGCCCATAACGGCCACAGCCTGACTTGCGTCACGTGGAATGGCTCAGGCACAAAGACGTGGGCGGAGAGCGACACGCTCAACCGTTACATAAGCGAGCTGCGCCCCACACAGATATTCGTGTGCCTTGGCAGCAACGAGCTTTACACCAAGGACATGAAAGGCTGCCACACGAAAATCACGCGCATAATGCAGCGCATGGGCAACGTGCCTTTCGTGTGGATAGGGCCGCCCAACTGGTGTGAGGACAACGGCATCAACGACCTCATAGAGCAGGCCGTGGGCAAGAGGCGGTTCTTCAGGACCAAGGGCATGGAGTTTGAGCGGCAGCAAGACGGCCGTCACCCCACCTATGGTGCGTCTGTGGTGTGGATGGACAGCATCGTGGGCTGGATAAACGCAGGACATTCGCTGCACCCCATACGTCTCGAGAAGCCCGAGAAGAGGTGTGTCAGATATAGCCAGCTGTTCATTTCGGATAAAAAGCAGGCGCATGGCGCACAGCCGGCAGACTCTGCCGCCGTCGAAAGCCCCGTGACACAGGAGAGCGACATGCCCGCAGATCCGCAGACACCCGTGGAGGCAGAGCCTCGGGGTGTGCCTGCCGACACCGTGGCGCAAGGCAAAAAATAACAACGAAACACATTACACGCGATGAACTTTACCGATTTTTACATGCAGCTGACGTTAGTTGCGTTTCTCGTCATCTTTGCCGTGGTGCGCCGACACTCGCGCGTGGCTATGATGATGTATGTGCTGGCGTTCAACCTCTATTTTGCCTACCGTCTCAACGGCATGCAGATGTGGCTGCTGCCGCTTACCGCCTGCCTCAACTATGCCCTTGTGCAGGAGATGAGCCTGCGCGAGGGCAGGGCACGCAGGCTTCTGCTGTGGGCGGTGGTGGCTGCCGACATTGGCGCGCTGGCCTATTTCAAGTACACCACGTTCATCTTTGACGACGTTATAGGCAAGATGATAGGCAGCAACTTCTCCCTGCACTCTGTGGTGATGCCCGTGGGCGTGTCGTTCTACACCTTTCAGGCTGTGAGCTATGCCGTGGATGTCTACAGGCGGCGTTTCACGATGGAGGTCAGGCTGCTTGAATATCTCTTTTATCTCACGTTCTTCCCCCTGTTGCTCGCCGGGCCCATCACGCGTGCCTGCAACCTTCTGCCGCAGTTGCGCCGCAACAGTCCTGCGTCGGGCCGCATGGTGTGGACGGGGCTTTGGCTGCTGATGCTCGGCATGTTGAAGAAGTTTGTAGTGGCAGACTACATAGCGCAGTTCAACAACTGGGTGTTTGATGCTCCGCAGTCGTTCTCGGGATTTGAGAACATGGCGGCTTTCTTGGGCTATCCCGTGCAGATATACCTCGACTTCTCGGGCTACAGCGACATGAGCATAGGCGTTGCGGCCATGCTTGGCTTCATGCTGCCCGACAATTTTCGCTTCCCCTACCGCTCCCTCAGTCTCACCGAGTTCTGGCGACGCTGGCACATCTCGCTCTCCACGTGGTTCAGAGACTATCTCTACATACCCTTGGGCGGCAACCGCAAAGGCACGCTGCGCATGTATCTCAACAATTTTGTCACCATGCTTGTGGCAGGACTGTGGCATGGCGCGTCGTGGATGTTTGTCATTTGGGGAGCGTTGCACGGCATAGGCCTCGCCATACACAAGTTTTTCAGCCGCCAGCTGGGCCTGCGTCTCCCCAACAATGTCGCTGGCAATGCCCTGTCGTGGCTGTTGACCTATGCCTATGTGTGCGTGGCGTGGACATTCTTCAGGGCCACAGACGTGGGGTGCGTGGTCACGATGTATGCGCGCATTGCGACAGACCTCAGCATGGACTATCTTGTGCCGTTTGTGTGCGCCCGTCCCGTGTGGACTCTGCTCGTGGCGGTGTCCATGCTGACCTATCTTGTGCCTGAGCGGCAGTACACCCGTATGCAGATGCGTTTCATCTGCCTGCCATGGGCGGTAAAGTTTGTGTCGTTTCTCGTGTTGGCGCAGCTGGCCGTACAGATGTCGTCGGAAAATGTGCAGCCGTTTATATACGCCAACTTCTAAGGCGTTTGCAAAGTGCAAAAGCGTTTTCTTAATAGTAAAGGTGGATGCGACGTGTCAGGCAAAATGTCCTGCACGCTGCATCCACCTTTCTTTTGTATGGGGCGCACACGTGGCTTGCCGGTGCTTGCGCGGCTTGTCTCACATGCCCCCGTGTGCTTCTCTCTTGCGCCGCACGGTCATGTCGTTGCGCGCAAGAGAGTCGTTGTGATGCTATCCTTATTTCTTTATGCCCATATTCCAGAGCGTGAAACTGAGTACGTCGGCCTGCTCCTCAAGATGTTTTGCAAGCGGCTTGCCGCCTCCGTGTCCTGCATTGGTGTCTATGCGTATCAGCACGGGACTCTTGCCTGCCTGACACTCCTGCAATCTTGCCGCAAACTTGAACGAGTGGGCAGGCACTACGCGGTCGTCGTGGTCGGCGGTGGTCACGAGCGTGGCGGGATAGGCCACTCCAGGCTTGAGGGTGTGCAGCGGAGAGTAGTTGAGCAGATACTCAAACATCTCCTTAGAGTCTTCCGAGGTGCCGTAGTCGGGAGCCCAGTTCCAGCCGATGGTAAACTTGTGGTAGCGCAGCATGTCCATCACGCCCACGGCAGGCAGACACACGCGGAAGAGATCGGGACGCTGGGTCATGCATGCGCCCACCAGCAGGCCGCCGTTGCTGCCGCCCTTTATGGCGAGATAGTCTGGTGAGGTGTACTTGTGGCTGATGAGATACTCGGCAGCCGAGATGAAATCGTCAAAGACGTTTTGCTTCTGCATCTTCGTGCCGCTGACGTGCCATTGCTCGCCATATTCGCCGCCGCCTCTCAGCACGGCATGCACGTAGATGCCCCCGCGCTCCATGAACGGTATCATTGACGAGAGGAATGTGGGCGGATAGGTCACGTTAAAGCCGCCGTAGCCATAAAGCAGCAGCGGGTTGCGTCCGTTGAGCTTCATTCCCTTGCGATAGGTGATGAAGAGCGGGGCCTGTGTGCCGTCCTTGCTCGTGTAGAACACCATTTCGGTGGTGTAGTCCTGCGTGTTGAAGTTGAGCTTGGGCGCATACATCAGTTTGCAGCTGTTGCTTTCAGGCACATAGCTGTAGATGGAGTTGGGCGTGGTGTATGACATGAACGAGAGAAACATCTCTTTCTCTCCCTTTTGTCCGCCGAAGCGTGCCGTGCCGATGCCCGGCAGGCTTATCTCGTCCTTGCGCTTGCCGTCCAGAGTGTAGGTATAGAGGTGCGAGCAGTTGTCCTTGGAATAGTCAAGCACCATCATGTCATCGGCAAAGGTCACGTCCTGCAACACCCCGTCGCCCTCTGGCACTATCTCCTGCCAGTCTTTGTAGCCCGGACGCTTAAGCGAGGCGCGCATGAGGCGATATTTGGGTGCGTCGGCATTGGTGAGTATGAATATGTCGTTGCCCTCCACCTCCACGCTGCCGTAGGTGTAGCGCGGGTCGGCGCACATCTGTATGAACTGCGAGTCCTTGCGTCTGAGGTCTCTCACATAGAGGTTGTTGCCATTGTCCATGCCGGCTTCGGAAAGCAGCATCACCGTCTCCTCCTTGTTGACCTCCACGCTATAGAAGCGCAGCGGCTGTGTGGGGTTGTGAAAGAACACCTCGTCAGATGACTGTGGCGTGCCTATGCGGTGGTAGTATATCTTCTGCACTTCGTTCTTTGACGAAATCTCCCTGCCCTCTTCGGGCGCGTCATAGGCACTATAATAGAAGCCGTCGCCGAGCCATGTGGCAGAAGTGAACTTTGCCCACACTATATGGTCGTCAAGCACGTTGCCCGTGGCCATGTCCTTGACGTATATCTCCTCCCAGTCAGAGCCGTTGCGCGAGATGACGTAGGCCATGTATTTGCCGTTGTTTGAGAAGCTGATGTTCTTGAGTGCCACCGTGCCGTCCTTGCTCAGCGTGTTTGGGTCGAGCCACACGCGCCACTTGTCGGCAGGAGCGTCGGGTGCGTCCATCTGATACAGCACGCTCTGGTTTTGGAGTCCGTTGTTGCGGTAGACATACCATTTGCCTGCACGCTTGAATGGCATACCTATCTTTTCATAGTTGGCGGTCTCTTTCAGGCGTTTGAGTATCTTCTCTCTCATGGGCAGGCGTTGCAGGTAGGCTTGCGTCACGCTGTTTTGCGCCTCCACCCATGAGGCAGTCTGTGCGCTGGTGTCGTCCTCGAGCCAGCGGTAAGGGTCTTCCACTTTCACGCCGAAGTACTCGTCGGTGACATTCTCCTTGGCCGTGGGCGGATAGGAGATGTTTTGTGCGGCTACCGTGCCGCTCGCCAGCATCGTGGCGGCGATGGCTGCCATTGAGGTCTTGTCCATAAGGGCAGCCAGAGAGGTTTTGTTCATAGCGATAAATGTATTAATGGTAATGGATTTGTCGGTGCATGAGGTGCTGTCGGCCCTCCTTGGCTCAGGCTTTCTTGTGGTTTTGCGCCCTAAGCGTGTCTCTTTTGTGAGCGTCTGCTTGTGGTTTTGCGCCCGGGCGTGTCCCTTTTGGCGAGAGCTTTCTTGTGGTTTTGCCGCCAGCAGGTCTCTCTTTGGCAGGCTTTATGCGGGTTTTGCCGTCAGCGCATGTGTCCTTTGCGTCATGCTTTCTTCAGCTTTATGCCGCCCACACATGCCGCTCCTGCCACGAGGCATGCGGCTGCCACGAGCATCATGTTGCTCTGCACAGAGCCAACCAGCGACAGTATCACTCCTCCGAGGGCGGCCGCTATGATCTGAGGCACGCAGATAGTGCCGTTGAAGAGTCCGAGATAAGCACCCTTGTGGCCATATCCCTCGAGGGCGTTGGTGACAAAGGCAAAGGGCATGGCGAGCATGGCCGCCCAGGCGCATCCTATGAGCAGGAAAGGCAGCACGAGCAGGTTCTTGTCGCCCATGAACGGCACCATGGCAAAGCCCACCGCGCCTATGGCGAGGCTGAGGGCGTAGGCAAACTTCATGTTCTTGAACCTTGCAAGCACCATTGCCCATACCACGCTGCCAACGGTCTGCCAGAAGAACACCACGCCCACCCAGTTGCTTGCCTCCTGATAGGCGGGTGATGACGTGTCGGTGGTGTGCCACACGGTCTCGGCGAGCGTGCCGTTGGTATATGTCCACATATACATGAACGCCGCCCAGCAGAAGAACTGCACCGCGCCTACTTTCCAGAACACCGAGGGCGCGTTTCTTAGCAGTGTGAGCCATCCGGCCTTGCCTTTGGAGTCGTCGGCCTTGCCTTTTGAGTTGTCGGCCTTTGCCTCGTTATATTCGGCATACACCTCTGGCGGCCATTCCTTCACCTTGACGGTGGTGTATGCCACGCACAGCACGAGTATGGCCGCTCCCACATAGAACGAGTAGACCACCGAGTCGGGTATAACGCCCTTGGGCGCGATGTTTGATATGCCGAGAGCAGTGAAGAGAAAGGGGAAGATGTAGCCTATGAGTCCTCCCGAGTTGCACACGAATGACTGTATGGAGTAGGCGAGCGACTTCTGCTTCTCGTTTACCATGTCGCCCACGAGCATCTTAAACGGCTGCATCGCCATGTTGATGCTTGTGTCGAGAAACATGAGCGCGACGAGTCCGAAAATCATCGCCGTGCCTGCCGCCATGCCAAACGAGCCGGCGTTGGGCAGCAGGCACATGACAGCCACAGCCACTGCCGAGCCGATGAAGAGGTAGGGTATGCGTCGTCCGAGGCGGCACCATGTGCGGTCGCTGCACGTTCCCACGATGGGCTGTACGATGATGCCCATGAGCGGAGGCAGTATCCAGAAGAAGCTGAGGCTGTGCGGGTCAGCTCCAAGTGTGGCAAAGATGCGTGTGATGTTTGCGCTTTGCAGAGAGTAGGCTATCTGCACGCCGAAGAATCCGAAACTGAGGTTCCACAGTTTCCAGAAACTGAGATTGGGTTTTTGTTTCATTTTGGAGAAAGGTTATTTTTATTATTCTTGTCTGTCGTTTTCCTTTGGCCGGCAGCCGCATTTTGCAGATGGGGGGGGTAGTTCCACGGTGCTGCCACGCACCACCAGTCTCGTGCGCACCACTCTCTTCTCCACCTTGTCCTTTGGCGTGAGTCCCTCTATCTTGTTGATGAGAATGTCGGCGGCCTCCTCGCCCACCTTTGAGCCCCGTTGCTCCACGGTGGTGAGCATGGGGTCGCAGGCTATGGCCCTGTTGCCGTTGGTAAATCCGCACACGCAGATGTCGTGCGGTATCTTGAAGCCCTCCCTTTTGGCCGAATACATCACGCCGATGGCTGTGTCGTCGTTCACGCAGAAGAATGCGTCGGGCCTGCCTTGTCCATAGCTTGTGGCAAGCACATGTGGGGTGATGCGTTCCGCGTCGTCGCGGTTGTCACATTGGAACACGAGGCTCTCGTCCACCATTATGCCGTGCTTCAGCAGTGCGTCGCGGTAGCCGTTATAGCGGTTTTGTCCCAGCACGGTCTTCTCTTTCATGCCATAATAGGCTATGCGCCTGCAGCCGCACTCTATGAGATGGCTCACGGCGGCGTATGCGCCCTGATAGTCGTCCACCACCACTATGCTTGCGTTCACTCCTGTGCAGATGCGGTCGTAGAACACCATGGGTATGCCGCGGTCTATGAGCGACTGAAAGTGGTCATATCTCACCGTGTTCTTTGACTGCGCCGCTATCACGCCGCTCACCTGATGCGATTCAAACATGTGGCATATCTTGACCTCCGTGTCATAGCACTCCCTTGACGTTGTGGCAATGAGCCTGTAGCCCTTTGCCGAGGCAACCGACTCTATGCCGTTGAGTATGGACGAGAAATAATAGTGGGTAAATTCTGGTACAATCACGCCGATGACCTTTACGGGCTTGCTGCGCGAGTATCTCAGCGACTTGGCTATGTCGTTGGGATAGAAGTTGTGGCTCTGCGCATATTCGCATATAGCCTTGCGCTTGTCCTCGCTCACGCGGTTGCTGCCGTTGAGGGCTCTTGACACGGTGGCGATGGACACGCCAAACGCTTCCGCAATGTCTTTCATTGTGACGGGATGTTTGTCTGACATTTTCAGGGACTGTTTTTAGCGGTTTTAAGGATGTTTGTTTTTGGGCGGCGTGGGGACATTACGGGGCGAGAGTGGTGGAGTTCGCTCCCGTTTCCGAGCCGCCGCCTGCCTTATGCAAAGGCAGTGCAAGGCGAGTGAAATGGAAATTTATTTCTGATTTCCGAGCCGCCGCCTGCCTTATGCAAAGGTAGTGCAAACATTTTATAAATGATAACGCTTGCGCGTAATAATTATTGCGTGCATATTGCAAACGTTTGCGCACGCAAAACTGCTGATTTTGATGCAAAAAACATACACCTCATTGATTTGCATCATAATTTTGCATCGTGATAATAGCATACACCTAAATCAGTCGGAATGGTCTGTCACAAGCATAGATACTTGATAACTAAAGACACGTGCGGTGCGAAAGTCAAAGAACGTCGTGGCGTCTAATAGGAAAACGGCACTTTAGCCCCAGAAAAACGGCACTTTGCACCTTCAAAAGCGGCACTTTGCAAACGAAAAGCGACACTTTATTATGCGCAAGGAGGCAAGGCTCACACATGGGGACACCCTTTTGGGGCAAGAGAGAGCCGTGTGGTCATGCTGGAGAGCTGATGCGACAGTTGGTAACACCTTTTCCGCAAGGCGTTTGACAGACAACGGTAGGTAGAGAAATAATAACAAGACCAAACATTTATCAATAACTAAAACAAAAAAGATGAAGCAGGTTAAATTGACAAACGCAGTCAGGACAGCCACCCTTGCGGCAGGCCTGTTCCTGAGTGCCAATGCCTTTGCACAGCAGATAGTTGTCAGGGGCAACGTTACGGACGAGACGGGCGAACCCGTCATCGGTGCTTCCGTCAAGGTCGTCGGGGGGCAGATAGGTGCCGTTACCGACATCGACGGCAACTTCCAGCTTTCCGTAGACCAGAAGTCCACCATCGAGATCACCTACATCGGCTATGAGCCAGTCAAGGTGCAGGCATCAGCCACTGCCCTCAACGTGCAGCTCAAGAACACCTCGTCAACGCTCAACGAGGTAGTGGTCATCGGCTATGGCGCAGTAAAGAAGTCCGACCTTACGGGTTCTGTCACCGCTCTCAAGCCCGACTCCAAGAACAAGGGTCTCGTGGTCAATGCGCAGGACATGATCGCGGGCAAGGTAGCGGGCGTGAACGTCACAACAAACTCGGGTGAGCCTGGCGTAGGCACGCAGATACGCATACGTGGCGGCTCTTCGCTCTCCGCATCCAACGACCCGCTGATAGTGATTGACGGCGTGCCTATGGACAACAACAAGGTGGGCAACACCGGCAGCAACGTCCTTTCCACCATCAACCCTCAGGACATAGAGTCATTTAACGTTCTCAAGGACGCTTCTGCCACTGCCATCTACGGATCGCGCGGCTCCAACGGTGTCATCATCATCACCACCAAGAAGGGACACAAGGGACAGAAGCCCGAGGTGAGCTATGCGGGCAGCGTGTCAGTGTCTATGAAGAAAAAGACCTATGACATGATGAACGGCGACCAGTATCGCGAGTATGTCAGGAGCATATTCAACGAGGGCGACGACGCTGTCAAGGCACTCGGCACGGCCAATACCGACTGGCAGGATCTCATCTACCGCACAGCAGTGAGCCACGACCACAACATCACGCTCAGCGGCTCCGCAGGCGATGTGCTGCCCTACCGCGTGTCACTCGGCTATACCGGACAGCAGGGTATCCTCAAAAACTCTGACTACAACCGCTATACCGCATCTGTAAGCCTCAATCCGTCGCTCCTCAACAACCACCTCAACATCAACATCAACGCCAAGGGCATGTATTCCAAGGCAAAGAAGGCTGACACAGGTGCCATCGGCGCAGCCGTAAGCTATGACCCCACACAGAGTCCCTACGGCTTTACATCGGAGCGCGACCTCGCCATGCTCGGCAACAAGGCAGAGCAGACGCTCAAAAACTTTGGCGGCTACTTCGAGTGGCTCACCGACGCTTCGGGATATGGCGACGCACAGTGGCCGTTCACACGTTTCAAGGACGCTCCGTCCAACCCCCTCGCCCTGCTTGAGCTCGGCGGCAACACCGAGCGCGTCAACTCGTTCATCGGCTCGGCTGACGTCGACTACAAAGTGCATGGCTTTGAAGACCTGCGCCTGCATGTGACCGCTGGTGCTGAGGTTGCACAGGGACGTGTCAACGAGACACAGCCCACTTCTTATCCCTCCACCATCTACTATGGCGGCGTGACCAAGAACAAGAACCTCAAGCGCAACCTCCTCCTGAGCATGTACGCACAGTACTTCAAGGATTTCAACAAGAACCACCACTTCGACATCATGGGCGGCTACGAGTATCAGCACTTCTTCTTCCGCTATGACAACAGCTGGAAGCAGTTCTATCCTGAGACCAACGCCAACGCCGGCGCAGAGTTCAAGAACACGCTCGACAAGGACAAGTATGAGAACTATCTCGTGTCGTTCTTCGGACGCGCCAACTACACTCTCATGAACCGCTACTACTTCACTGCCACCGTGCGTGACGACGGCTCTTCGCGCTTTGCCGACCACTGGGGTCTCTTCCCGTCATTCGCTTTTGCATGGCGTGCCAAGGACGAGGCTTTGCTCAAGGACGTGAACTGGCTCTCTGACCTCAAGGTGCGTCTCGGCTATGGCAAGACAGGACAGCAGGAGGGCATTGACAACTATATATGGTTCAAGCAGTATAAGAAAGGACAGAACTTCGGCAACTATCCCGTCATCGGCGACGGCTCAATCTACACGCCGCTCTACTATAACGACAAGCTCAAGTGGGAGACTACGGAGACTTACAACGTGGGACTCGACTTCGGCTTCCTCAACAACCGACTCTCGGGTAGCGTAGACTGGTATTACCGCAAGACTACCGACCTTATCAACTCTGCACCCGTCGCTGCACTCGCAGGCTCTGCCGACCGAGGACTGCAAAACATCGGCTCGCTCAAGAACACTGGCGTGGAGGCTTCGCTCACCTACATAGCACTCAACACCAAGGACTGGTATTGGACCATGAGCTACAACGTCACCTACAACAAGAACGAGATTACCGACCTCAGCGGCGTGAGCGACACCGGCGACCCCGTACTCACTGGCGACAACATCGACTCATCCAACAAGGTGCTTGCCTATCAGACAGGCTATGCCGCCAACTCGTTCTATGTGTACCAGCAGCTCTATGACTCAAACGGCAAGCCCATCGAGGGTGCTGTGGTCGACCGTGACGGCAACGGCGTCATCAGCGAGAAAGACCGCTACCTCTACAAGTCGGTGGCCGCGCCTCTCACCATGGGATTCTCCTCAAGGGTAGAGTGGAAGAACTTTGACCTCGGCTTCTCTCTCCGCGCAAGCATCGGCAACTATGTCTACAACAGCTTCGAGCAGGGCAAGCGTCTCAAGACTTCCAGCTCGGTATGGTGCCAGAGCTCATATCTCGCCAACCGACCGGTCAACACTCTCGGATGGGAGTCCGACTCCAACACCTCAAAGCTCAGCGACTACTTCGTGCAGAACGCCTCTTTCCTCAAGATGGACAACATCACGCTCGGCTATTCTTTCAGCGACCTCTTCAAGGCAGGCTCCTGGAAGGGACTCAGCGGACGCGTCTACGCATCTTGCTCCAACGTGTTCACCATCACAAAGTATAGCGGCATCGACCCCGAGGTCTACAACGGTATCGACAACAACGTCTATCCGCGTCCCATCACGTTCCTCATGGGTGTGAGCCTCAATTTCTAAGCACATAACACACATTATATATTAAATAGAAACAAGACAATGAAAAGACACATAATGAAGGCTCTGGCTCCCGCCGCCGCACTGATATTCAGCATGGCTGCGACTTCTTGTCTCAACGACCTCGACAACGAGCCAATAAGCCCCAAGATCGACCTTGAGGTCAGCAACGACGGCCTGCTCAACAAGTGCTACGCCAACTTTGGTATCAACGGCACGGGCAGCGGCAGCAACAGCGACGACGACTGCGACGTAAAAGGCTTCAACGACAACGGCATGACAGGTCTCGTGAGAGCCATGTGGAATATCAACGAGCTGCCCACCGACGAGGCAACATGCTCGTGGGGCGACGGCTTGCAGGAACTCAACTTTGCCAAGTATGACCCCTCTCACCAGTGGGTGAAGCTCTACTTCACGCGTCTCACGCTCGGCATCACTTTCTGCAACCAGTATCTCGCCGTGGCAGGCGACGAGGATGCCACAAAGGCCGCCGAGTGCCGCTTCCTGCGCGCCATGCAGTATTATCTGCTCATGGATGCCTATGGCAACGTGCCTTTCAGCGAGACCATGGAAAAGCCGCAGCAGGTCTCACGTGCAGAGATGTATGAGTGGCTTGTTAAGGAATTGACCGAAAACGTGGAGCCTGCCCTCGCCGAGCCAAAGGCCAAGACCTCTGCCGACGCTGGCTACGGACGCGTCGACAAGGCTTCATGCTGGCTGCTGCTCTCCAGACTCTACCTCAACGCCGAGGTCTACACTGGCAAGGCCGACTGGGAGAACGCCAAGAAATACGCACAAAAGGTCATTGACTCTCCCTATGACATCAACACCACTTCTGTGAACGGATGGAGTGCCTACCAGCTCGTGTTCATGGGCGACAACGACCGCTCGGCAGCCGCCAAGGAGATACTCTTCCCCATTGTCAACAAGTCGGGCACCACTGCCTCCTACGGCAATTCGCTCTTCCTCATCGCAGGATGCTTTGATGCCGCCATGCATGCCAACCCCAACGACCCCAACGGCAGCAACGGCTGCGTGGGACAGACTTGGATAGGCCTGCACCCGCGTGTGTCACTCCTCCGCAAGTTCTTCCCCAACAGCGTTGCGCCCGAGGTGCCGTCTTATGAGATGACTGAGCGCGCCGGCGACGACCGCGCCATCTTCTGGGGTGAGGGTCGCACCTACGAAATAGTCAATATCACCAAGTCGGCAGAGGGCTATGGCGTGTGCAAGTTCATTAATTACAACAGCGACAACACCGCTCAAGTCGACCCGGGCTTTGCCGACATGGACTGGCCATTCCTTCGCGCTGCCGAAGCCTACCTCAACTATGCTGAGGCTGACGCTCGCATGAACGGCGGCACCACCGGCGTGGAGGGAACACGCAAGCTCAACGCCCTGCGCCAGCGCGCCAACGCCACCACGCGCCCCGAGACCAACGGCTACTCGCTCAGCGAGATATGCGACGAGTGGAGCCGCGAGTTCTACTTTGAGGGCATACGCCGCACAACCCTCGTCCGCTTCAACCGCTTTGGCGGCAACACCGGCTATAACTGGGACTGGAAGGGCGGCGAGCCTGCAGGCAAGGACTTTGAGGCCTACAAGAACGTCTATCCAATACCTCTCACGCAGATACAGAGCAACACCAACCTCAAGCAAAATGACGGCTATGTCAACTGACGGCTGGCGTGACAGGCTCATAAAGTCATACACCTTAATTAATAACAGTATTATAAACGCACGACAAATATGAAAAATATATTCAAATCGGCATTGATGCTGATGGCGGGCTTCGCACTCCTCACATCCTGCGAGGACGATCGCGACGACAACCCCACCGTCTATGCACCGACAGAGTTTGTACTCAACACACCTGCCGCCGCATCCGAAAACATAGACCTCGCCAGCTCTTCGGCCCTCACGCTCACCTGCTCGCAGCCAAACTACGGTTTTCCTGCCTCAACGAAGTACACCGTGCAGGTGTCGCTCAACGAGGACATGAGCGACATGGCTGCTCTCGACCAGAACTTCCAGAACACGGTCATCAGCGTTGACCCTTCCATCCTCGCAAGCAGCCTCACCACCCTTGCGCTCAACAGCGGCAAGGCAGAGGAGGACTTTCCGCTTGACATTCCCGTCTATGTGCGTCTGCGTGCGTGCATCGTCACCGACACTGACGGCGAGGTGGCCGGCACAGAGATACTCTCAAATGTCATAAAGCTCTCTTCAGTACACGTCAAGTACTCCCTCGCTCCCGTAGAGTTGCCCAAGCACATCTACGTCGTAGGTAGCTTCTGCGGATGGGACTGGGGCAGCTGCTTTGAGTTCGTTCCCGTCTACGAGCATCCCGAGATGTTCTGGCGCATGGTCTACATCGACGACCAGGGTGTCAAGATCAACACCGACAAGGCATGGGACGGCGGCGAGAAAGGCTTCAGCCAGATCACTGTCGATGGCGACCTCAAGGGCGAGATAGTAGACGGCGGCGGCAACATCGCCTCTTCCAAGCCCGGATGGTATCTCATGATAGTCACAGCCAGTGTCAAGGGCCGCGACATTGTCTACAACGTGCAGTTCAACCAGCCGCTTGTGTGGCTCATGGGCAACGTTATCGGCTCTTGGGACGAGTGTGCCGACGGATGGTCGTTTGATGTGCCTGCCACAAAGGACGGCGACTTCGTGTCTCCCGCCTTTGCAGGCTCTTCCGCAGGTGATGCCGACGGTGGCGTGCGCGCCTATGTCAAGGTGCCTGGCAACGACTGGTGGCACTCAGAGTTCATGGTCCTCAACGGTGTCATTGAATATCGTGGCGCGGGAGGCGACCAGGCACGTGTGTCAGGCAACGCCGGACAGCGTCTTTACCTCAACTTCTCCAACGGCACAGGTGCTATCAAGTAAGACACCCGAGCCGCACGACATCAGTCAATAGACATTTTTCAAACAATCCACATCCCCTGCCGTCTGCCGCAAACCTTAGGCGCGACAGCCTCCGCAGGCGCGGCAGGGGAGAAACAAACTCATAAAGACAAGATGAAAAAGACATCAATATTTGCAGGCGCGATGCTTCTCGCGCTCACGCTTGCATCCTGTAGCGACGACTACAACGACTGGGCCGCGCCGCAGACCAATCCGCAGGAAGAAGCCATCACCATAAGCGGCTTCTCAGCAGCCGCCGTGCCTGCCATAGACCTCGGCACGGTCTCAGGCGACAAGGTTGCCGTGTTCAGTCTCAACGCAGGCACTCTGCCAGAGGGCTACACCCTCTCCAAGGCGCAGCTTGAGCTTGTGCCTGTGGACGGCAAGGGTCAATACACCATCGCCACCACTCTTGAGGGCGAGGCTGCCGTGGCAGACCTCACTGAAATGGTGGAGGCAGCCTTTGGCAAGCGTCCTGAGATGCGCGTCTTCGACGCAAAGGTCGTGCTAAACGCCGACTGCAACGGACAGTCCCTGCGCGTCAATGCAGGCGAAGTGAAGTTGCAGCTCATGCCTGCCGCATCCAACTACACCGTCAAGTATTATATAGTGGGCAAGATGCAGGGCTGGGACGCCACCAACATGTCGTGCGCACTCTATCCTCACGACCAGTTTGTCTATAGCTACACCACTCGCTATGACGATGACGCCAACCTGAAGATATGGTCAGAGGACACATTCGGCAATTGGAACCTCGCCTATGGCTGTGCCGCAGGCGCAGACCATTTCACCGAGGGCGACTTCGTGCAGAATGGAGGTGCCATAGTATGTCCCGAGCCGGGCTCATACTACACTTTCACCGCCGACTTCTCCACCATGCACTACACATGGACCAAGTGCGACGACCAGAACCCCGCCACCTTCACACAGATGGGTCTCGTGGGAGGCATGACAGGATGGGCTGACGGAGCAGACATCGTCATGACGCAGACAAGCCCCTGCAACTGGTATGCGGATCTCACGCTTGCCGAGGAAACGGAGCTCAAGTTCCGCGCCGACGGAGCATGGGACAACAACTGGGGCACGGAAATCAATGTAGGCGAGACATTCTACGGCACCGGCACGCTGGGCGGAAAGAACATCAAGGTGCCTGCAGGCAACTATGCTGTCTACTTCAACAACATCACCGGACAGTTTGTGTTCGTGGCAAAGTAAGAGACGGCATATCACAACGCTTTCACCAAACAAACAAGGCGGCACTTTCCTCATGTGAGAGTGCCGCCTTGGCGTTACAGGAGGATCACGCCTCCCCACGCAAAGTGCCGCCTGGCATGCGAGAGTGTCGCCTGGCATTTAGGAGAGGGCGGCATGCCTAAATGAAAAGTGCCGCCTGGCATCTGTAAAGAGCCGCTTTGACACACGCAAAGTGCCGTTTCCCGACAAGAGAAGCGGCACTTTGCGTGTGTCAACACTGCGAGTTGTCTTTTCACACAAAGGGGATGAAGCCACAAACGTGCCTTCATCCCCTTGCCGAAACCAATAAAAAACCTCACAATCCGAGGTCATCCATTTATTAACTCAATCATTAACCCTTTTGTTCTTGTCTCTTTGCCTTGCGTCAGGCCACCGTCATTCGATGTTGATGTTGCGCTCTATCTTCTTCACCTCCTCTTTGTTGGTTTTTGGCATGGTCACTGTAAGCACGCCGTTGTCCACCTTGGCGGAGATGTTGTCCTTTACGATGTCATCGGGCAGCACGTAGGTCTGCTGATAGTTGGAGTAGCTGAACTCACGGCGCAAGAAATGCTCCTTTTTGCTCTCTTCCTTGTGCTCCAGCTTGTTTTCGATGGCGATGTCGAGGTTTCCGTCGGCGTTGACGCTTACCCTGCAAAATTCCTTTTTGATGCCTGGCACAGCCAACTCCATGGTATAGGCCTCCGCATTTTCCTTTACGTTGACAGCCGGTGCAGTGGCTTTCATCTTCGGCATCCAGTCGCTGTTGAAGAAATCGTCAAATACTGTGGGAAACCAACTGTTTGTGTTCATTACTGGTAACATAATAACCTCCTTGTTTTACAATCTTTTTTTTTCTGCGGGCCTTGCGGCTCTTTTAGAGCCTTGCGCCTGCACCCTATATAATGCAATGAGCGTGCCGTGAGCGCAAATGGTGACATAAAGTCAGCAAAGTGTAATTTTTTTAAACATTGCTGTCTTTTTGGCTTTAACCCCAATAGGTCAATAGGACGTTATGATGATAATAACTTCTATTTTTTTTGCAGATGATTTTATGTTTTGAGGGCGCAATGAGGTCACATTGTAGCCGAAAAAACGGTAAGACAGATGTCAAAAAGAAAGTTTGTTTGCACATAAAGTCCTAATGACCGTTTTGGGTTAAAGGGTGACAGATTGTAAAGTGGCGAGGCGCGGCTGCCCGAGGGCTTGCGTCTGGGCGTGTGTGTCACTGAGCCTCGTGCAATCTTTCATGCGCCTGAAGCCCTCCGCCCTTTCCAGCGTCATGGGGCAGGATGTGAAGTGTAAACGTTTTCACTGATGTTTTGCAAAAAAACCGCATTGATGTGTGTCATAACGCAGATGATTTACTAACTTTGTATCAGCCTTTTGCCTTATAGCCTTGCGACACATGCAGAGGCGGTTGCCGGGCGGCGTGAGACATGTTGTGGCATGGCCGCCAAACGCCTGTGGAGTAGCGACAAGACGTTTGTGTCATGGCAAAAAAAAGACTCTCTTGAGACGTGGCGACCGCACGCCCAAGGGAGAAGACCTTAGACGACGATATAACCAATAAACAATTTATATAACACGATGAAAACAATATTCAACATCAAATACGACACCAAGTATGGAGAGGAACTCCTGCTTAACCTGCGTGCCGTGGGCTCTGCCTGTGCCGCAGGGCAGGAGGGAGAGGGGGCGTGCCAGGCATGGGACACCCTGCCCATGAACACGGGCGACGGCCATGTGTGGACGTGCGAGACCACGCTCGACGACGGCAACGTGTGTTATGACTATTTCTACAGCGTGCGCGGCTGCAACGGCACGATGCGCACGGAGTGGCAGACGGTGTGCCACTGCCTGAATCTCACGGCGGCAAAGGCAAAGACGTGCGTGGTGGATGACGTGTGGATGGACTTCCCGTGCGACGCCTACCTTTATAGCAGCGCGTTTACCGACTGCATCAACAACCGTCCGTGCCTCGCACCCGTCACGTCGTCCTTTGGGAGCACCCTGCGTCTCGTGGTGCGCGCCCCGCAGCTGCGCAGGGGGGCGAGACTCGTGCTTGCTGGCGACGGTGAGGCTCTCGGCAACTGGGACGTGGCGCGCGCCCTGCCCATGACCGAGCATAGCCACAATGAGTGGATGGTAGACATTGACGTGGCAAGCCTCTGCCAGGCTCGCCCAAAGGCGGCATGGCAGCCCGGGGGCAAGACCTCCGACGACAAGCCCGCACTGCGCGTGGAGTTCAAGTTTGTGGCTCTTGGCGACAAGGGCGAAGTGTGGTGGGAGACTGGCGACAACCGTGTGTTGCAGACAGCCGTTCCTGCCGACGGCACAATGCTCGTGAAAGCCCTCGATCAGGCGTTCTTTGCCATCTGCAACGACAAACTGGCAGGCACGCTCGTGCCTGTGTTCTCCCTGCGCTCGGCAGGCAGCTTCGGCGTGGGCGACTTTGGCGACCTGCGGCTCATGATCGACTGGGTGGCAGAGACACGCCAGCGTGTGCTGCAGGTGCTGCCCATCAACGACACCACGTCCACGCACACATGGACCGACTCCTATCCCTACTCCTGCATCAGCATCTTTGCCCTGCATCCGCAGTATTGCGACCTGCGACAGCTACCCCCGCTCAAGGATGCCGACAAGGCGGCACGCCTCGAGGCATTGCGCCTGGAGCTGAACGCCCTGCCGCAGATAGACTATGAGCGTGTCAACGATGCCAAGACAGAGTATCTGCGCGAGATGTATGCCCAGGAGGGACGGGAGACGCTGCTCACCGACGAGTTTGGCTCGTTCTTCAGCCGCACTTCACACTGGCTCGTGCCTTATGCCCAATACTGCCATCTGCGCGACCGCTACGGCACATGCGATTTCAGCGCATGGGAGGGCCACGAGCGGTGGCATGAGTGCGACCGCAAGGCTCTCTCTCGCCCCGGCAGTGAGGCTTGGCATGAGGTGGCGTTCTATTACTACGTGCAGTTTGTGCTTGACCGACAGATGCGCGCCGCCCACGACTATGCCAAGGCGCGCGGCGTGGTGCTGAAGGGCGACATACCCATTGGCGTGAACCGCAACGGATGTGACGTGTGGCACGAGCCAGAATATTTCAACCTCGACTCGCAGGCAGGCGCGCCGCCAGACGCTTTCTCCGTGAACGGCCAGAACTGGGGATTTCCCACCTACAACTGGCAGAGGATGATTGCCGACGGATGCAAGTGGTGGGTGAGGAGGTTTCAGAACATGTCAAATTATTTTGATGCCTACCGCATAGACCACGTCTTGGGCTTCTTCCGCATCTGGGCGATACCCACCGACTGCGTGCATGGGCTGCTCGGACAGTTCCAGCCCGCACTCGCCATGAGCCGTGAGGAGATAGAGGGCTATGGACTGAGGTTTCAGGAGGAGCTGTTCACCACTCCGTTCATTGCCGATTGGGTTATTGACCGAGTGTTCCGTGAGCGTGCCGACGAGGTGAGGGCCACTTTCCTCGACCACGCCCACCACGACATCTACAGGCTCAAGCCCGAGTTTGACACGGAGCGCAAGATAGAGGCGTGGTTTGACGGCAAGACCGAGGAGAGAGACATCTGGCTCAGAGACGGGCTATACTCTCTCGTGAGCGACGTGCTGTTTGTGAGAGACCGCGCCAACTCCAACATGTATCATCCGCGCATCACGGCACAGCTCAACTTCATGTATGAGGCTCTGTGCGACAGCGACAAGGCCGCCTTTAACCGCCTCTACAACGACTACTACTATCGCCGCAACAGCCAGTTCTGGTATCACGAGGCCATGAAGAAGCTGCCGCGACTCTCACAGGCCACTCGTATGCTCGTGTGTGCCGAAGATCTCGGCATGGTGCCCGACTGTGTGCCTTGGGTGATGGAGGAGCTGCGCATATTGAGCCTCGAGCTGCAGTCCATGCCCAAAGACCCGAGCGTGAAGTTTGGCATACTCTCGCGCAACCCTTACCGCTCGGTATGCACACTGTCCACTCACGACATGCCGACGCTCAGGCAATGGTGGGACGAGGACCCCTCACTGACGCAGGAATACTACAACACCATGCTCTACCGCGGCGGGGCTGCACCGCATCCGCTGCCCGGATGGCTGGCACGCGACATTGTAGCAAGGCAGCTCGACTCTCCCTCGATGCTGTGTGTGCTGTCCATACAAGACTGGATGGCCATGGACGAGAGGCTGAGGCTGCCCGATGCCGACGCGGAGCGCATCAACATTCCTGCCAACCCCAGACACTACTGGAGATACCGTATGCACGTGGGCATAGAGAGCCTCATGGTCAGCAAGGAGTTCAATGACAACATAAGGGAGCTTGTGTCTGCCGCAGGACGATAGGCATGATGCGTGACGGCAGGACACACTTTGACCATACATTAATATATATATGAAGATAAAGAACCTACTCCTGTCGCTGCTCACCGTGGCGGCGGCACCGTCTGTGCAGGCACAGACGTTTGACGAGGTGGTCTATTCGCCCAAGTCCACCACATTCAGCCTTGTCACATCGCCCGACGTGAGGAGCGTGGATGTGCTTATCACCGACACCGACAGCGACGACAGCAACGGCCGTGTGCTAAAGAGGATGAAGCGCGTGGCTGACGGCAGATGGCGCGTGACAGTAAAGGACGACCTCAAGGACAAGTATTATGTCTTTAATGTCTACAACCGCGAGCAGCCCGATGTCACTCCGGGTGTCTTCGCCAAGGCCGTGGGGCTAAACGGCCGCCGCGGAGCGATCGTCGACATGCGTGAGACCGACCCCGAGGGATGGAATCGTGACGTGAGACCCGCGCTAAAGTCGCCCTCAGACCTCATTATATATGAGCTGCACCACAGAGACTTCTCTGTCGACATCTCCTCGGGACTCAGGCACAAGGGCAAGTATCTCGCCCTGTCAGAGCCAAAGGCCATAGAATATCTCAAGAGGCTCGGCGTGAACGCCATACATCTGCTGCCCTCGTTTGACTATGCCTCCGTCGACGAGTCTGTGCCCGACAGCAGACAGTATAACTGGGGCTATGACCCGCTCAACTATAATGTGCCAGAGGGCTCTTACTCCACCAACGCCGCCGACCCCAAGACACGCATACGCGAGTTTAAGACCATGGTGCAGGCGTTGCACAAGGCTGGCATAAGGGTTATACTCGACGTGGTCTACAACCACACGTTTGACATTGAGGGTTCTAACTTCCAGAAGACGTGGCCCGGCTATTATTACCGCAAGACGCAGGACGGCAAGTATAGCGACGGCTCGGGCTGCGGCAACGAGACGGCAAGCGAGAAGCCGCTGATGCGCGAGTTTATGATAGAGAGCGTGAAATACTGGATAGAGGAGTATCACATCGACGGCTTCCGCTTCGACCTCATGGGCATACACGACATAGAGACCATGAACGCCATACGCGCGGCGGTGGACTCCATAGACCCCTCCATCTATATTTATGGTGAGGGATGGAGCGCAGGCACATGCGCCTATCCCGAAGAACAGCTCGCCATGAAGCGCAATACGGGTCGTCTCGACGGCATAGGCGCGTTCTGCGACGACATGCGCGATGCCTTGCGCGGTCCTTTCTCCGACGACCACAAGGGCGGCTTCCTCGCGGGCGTGCCTGGACAGGAGGAGAGCATTAAGTTTGGGCTGGCAGGAGCCGTCAGCCATCCGCAGATAGACATGAGCCGCGTGAACTATTCTGACGCTCCGTGGGCCAACCAGCCCACACAGATGGTGGCTTATGTGAGCTGTCATGACGACATGTGCCTCACCGACAGGCTGCGCACGAGCATTCCCTATATCTCTGATGACGAACTCATACGCCTTGACCTGCTCGCACAGACGGCGGTGCTTGTTTCGCAGGGCGTGCCGTTCATTCTGTGCGGCGAGGAGATGCTGCGCGACAAGAAGGGAGTGCATAACTCGTTTCGCTCTCCCGACTCTGTCAACCATCTTGACTGGCACAATCTCAGCCGCTATCCGCAAGTCTTCGACTACTACTCTGGACTCATAGCCTTGCGCAAGGCTCATCCGGCGTTCCGCATGGGCGATGCCGACGAGGTGAGGCGCAACCTCGAGTTTCTTGACGCGCCTGCCGGCATGGTGGCGTTTGTGTTGAAAAACCATGCAGGCGGCGACGAGTGGGGCAATATAGTGGTGGTGCTTAACGCCAACGCCAAGCCCACAAGCGTGAGAGTGCCGCAGGGCGGATATACTATGGTCGTGGCTGACGGCAAGGTAAACGCCAAGGGCCTCGGCACGTTCACAGGCGACAATCTGACAGTAGCCCCGCAGACAGCAGTCATCATGCACGACTGACGGCTGCCGCAAGGCATCGGGCTAAAGTGGCACTTGAGCGATGGCAAAGTGTCACTTTAGCGACACAGAGCGGCACTTTGCAATGGCAAAAGTGCCGCTTTCCTGACGGCGAAATGCCGCTTTTGCATTGTCAGGGCTGACGACGCGCCACACGTGACACCTCTTCCGCCCGTGCAAAGACACATTGTATCAATCATCCAATAACATCCAAACATCACACGACGCTATGACAATCACCAGCAATCTCACCTTAAGGGCAGGCTTGAGGGCCTTGCTCTTTCTGAGTGTGTTATTTTTATCAGGCAAGACTATGGCAAAGGACAAGAAACCCAAGGCCTCAAAGCCCACTATTGACCGCATAGACCCCACCTGTTGGTATGCAGGCATGAAAAACCCCTCGTTGCAGCTCATGGTCTACGGGCGTGACATACGCGACGCGGAGGTTGCCACCGACTATCTCGGCGTGACCGTCGACTCGCTTGTGAGGCTCGACAGCCCCAACTACCTGCTGGTCTATCTCAACCTCAAGGACGCACAGCCAGGCACCATGCAACTCACGTTCAAGAGGGGCGGTAAGTATGCCGCCAAGGTTGACTATGAGATCAGGAGACGCGACATGCCCGGCGAAAGGCGCGTGGGCTTCAGCAACGCCGACGTGCTTTACATGCTCATGCCCGACCGCTTTGCCAATGGCTCTGGCTCAAACGACAACATCAAGTCGCTCAACGCCTATAAGGTAGACCGCACACAGCCCTCTCTGAGGCACGGCGGCGACCTTGAGGGCATCAGACAGCACCTCGACTACTTCAACGAGCTGGGCGTGACGGCACTCTGGTTTACGCCTGTGCTTGAAAACAACTCGCCCGACCACGGCAACCAAAGCACCTACCATGGCTATGCCACTACCGACTACTATCGTGTAGACCCGCGCTTCGGCATTAACGATGAATACAGACGGCTCATCGACGAGGCACACGCCAAGGGACTCAAGGTGGTGATGGACATGATATTCAACCATTGTGGCTTTGAGCATCCGTGGGTCAAGGACATGCCTGCCGCCGACTGGTTTAACACTCCCGAATGGCTCTATCCCGAAAACCAGAAGAACGCCGTCAAGACACAGACAATGGACGGTGAGCAGACCACCAACGACAAGTATCTACAGACAAGCTACAAGCTCACGCCCGTGCTTGACCCCTACGCCAGCCAAGTGGACATGCGCGAGACGGTGGACGGATGGTTCGTGCCTTCCATGCCCGACCTCAACCAACGCAACCACCACGTCATCACCTATCTCATACAAAATTCCGAGTGGTGGATAGAGACTGCTGGCATTGACGGCATACGCATGGACACCTATCCTTACGCCGACCGCAGAGCCATGGCGCATTGGATGAAGGTGCTTAACGAGGAATATCCCAATTTCAACACCGTTGGCGAGACCTGGGTGACAGAGCCTGCCTACACGGCGGCATGGCAGAAAGACTCACCGCTCTCTGACATCAACTCAAATCTCAAGACGGTCATGGACTTCTCGTTCTTTGACAAGCTCAATCAGGCCAAAAACGAGGAGACCGACGACTGGTGGACAGGCTACAACCGCATCTACAACTCCTTGTGCTATGACTATCTCTATGTAGACCCGTCATCTGTCATGGCTTTCATCGAAAACCACGACACCGACCGCTTCCTCGGAGAGGGACAGGACACGCCCGCGCTCAAGCAGGCCCTCGCCTTGCTGCTCACCATCAACCGCACGCCGCAGCTCTACTATGGCACGGAGATACTCATGAACGGCACCAAGAGGGTCACCGACGGCCATGTGAGAAAGGATTTCCCTGGCGGTTTCCCGGGCGACACACGCAATGCTTTCATCAAGGAGCAGCGCACCAAGGACGAGCAGGACATGTTTGCATGGACAAGCCGACTGCTGCACTGGCGCAAGGGCAACGAGGTCATCATCAAGGGCCGTCAGACACAGTTCATACCCTACAAGGGAGTGTATGTGGTGGCACGCACCCTCAACGGCAAGTGTGTCATGACCGTTCTCAACGGCACGTCCAAGGACGCGACTCTCAGCGTGTCACGCTATGCGGAGATTATAGGCACGCACAAGGAGGCTGTTGACGTGCTTACGGGCAGCAAGGTCGACTTGACAAAAGACGTGAGGCTCGCCCCAAGGGCGGTCTTTGTGCTTGACATGTAGCCCCCACACGGCATCACACACGTGCTATCACGCACACGCTTGCTTGCCGTGTTTCTGAAAAAAGAAAAATAAGAAAAGAAAAAAACGCCCAAGACACAACAGAGCCGTCTCGTCCGTCAGCACGAGACGGCAGGGCAGTCGTTCAAAGTGGGTCATGTCAATGGCTCACACACCTTTATAAAAACAAAAGACATGAGAAGACTCCTGTTATCTGCCATCTGTCTCTCCGCCGCCACGGCGGCCATGGCACAGGGATGGCCCTCCGCCCACAAGGGCGTGATGCTTCAGGCTTTCTATTGGGACAGTTATGATGCCACGGCGTGGTCAAAACTCGAGAGCCAAGCCGATGAATTGTCCGACTATTTCAACCTTGTGTGGATACCGCAGAGCGCGTCGTGCGGCGGCAAGTCCATGGGCTATGACGACCTCTATTGGTTCAGCCACTACGACAGTTCCTTTGGCACGGAGGAACAGCTGCGCTCGATGATTGGCACGTTCAAGTCAAAGGGCATAGGCACCATCGCCGACGTGGTAATCAACCACCGCAAGGGTGAGACCAACTGGGTTGACTTTCCTGCGGAGACATACAATGGCACTACCTATCAGCTTTTTTCCACCGATATATGCAAGGGTGATGACGGGGGCAACACCCAGAAGTGGATAAACGACAACGGTCTGCAAGGCAAGTATGCCCTCAGCGACAACTATGACACGGGCGACGACTTCAACGGCGCGCGCGACCTCGACCACAACAGTCCCAACGTGCAGGCAAACGTCAAGGCCTATCTGCGTTTCCTGCTCGACGAGCTGGGCTATACTGGCTTTCGCTATGACATGACCAAGGGCTATGCAGGCAAATTCACGGGCTTGTATAACGCCGATGCCGCTCCCGTCTACAGCGTGGGCGAGTATTGGGACGGCAACAAGGCCTCCTTGCAGGCGTGGCTCAACAGCACCAAGGTCGACGACAATATCATGACCGCCGCCTTTGACTTTCCCATACGCTACTCCTGCCGTGACGCCGCCAATAACGGCGACTGGTCAAAGCTCGACAACGGCGGTCTTGCCACCGTCAGCACCTACAGACGCTATGCCGTGACCTTCTGCGAGAACCACGACACGCAATATCGCTCGGCAAGTGAGCAGAACGATCCCATACGCAAGGACACCCTTGCCGTCAACGCCTATCTGCTCGCCATGCCTGGCACTCCCTGCGTGTTCCTCAGACACTGGATGGACTACAAGCCCGAACTCAAGAACATGATAATGCTGCGCAACCTCACGGGCATAAGCAACACCAGCAAGTGGGGGTGTGTGGAGAACAGTAAGGACCGCTATGTGCTGACCTCTACGGGCGACAACGGCAAGCTCATGGCTGCCGTGGGCAAGACCGCTGGCGACTATGAGCCTGATGCGGGATGGGCATTGGCCCATGAGGGCTATCATTACCGCTATTTCCTCGAGACCACGCAGGAGACAGTGTGGCCCTCGTTGCCGTCGGGCGAATACTATAACGCCCCTGCCGTGGTGCTGCGGGCCATCACAGGGAGCGACGGCGCAAAGATAGTCTACACCCTTGACGGCAGTGAGCCGACAGCCTCCTCGCCCTCCGTGGCAAACGGGGCAAGCGTCGCTCTGCCCTCTGGCACGGTGACGCTCAAGGCAGGACTGCTCACGGGCGGCACGGTCAAGGGCATACAGACACGCCGCTATGACATAAAGGCATTTGAGGCTCATGACATAGACGTGTATGTCAATGCCGACAAGGTGGGCTGGAGCGAAATGTATTTCTGGACATGGGGCGGCGACGGCAGCCATGCGCCACAAAACGGCACATGGCCGGGTGACAAGGTCTCCACCACCTTACGGATGAACGACAGGGAGTGGTTTGTGCGCACGTTCACCATCAACGCCCCCGACGACTATGTCAACATGGTGCTTGCCAAGAACGCCTTGGTGCAGACCATGGATGTCACTGGCGTAAATGCCGACACGTGGCTTGAGATACAGGGTGACAAAGACGCGCAGGGACACTATCTCGTAAAGGACGTGACAAGCGAGCAGCCCTCTGCCATCGTCAACGTCCACGACGACACAGCCGCCAAACCCACAAGTGTCATCACCATTGACGGCCGCTGCCTGCGCACGTTCACACATCATGTGGGCGAAAGCGAGGCTCTGAGAGGACTCGGCAAAGGCGTGTATATAGTGAACGGACGCAAGGTGGTGAGACATTGAGACGCACGGCACGGCTCATGGGCATGACGACGCACACTCATGCGTCTGCGTACACCTCATAAGAGACATGACACATTTGTAGAGCGGCATTTGGCACATCGTCAAGTGCCGCTTTTGTTGTCGTATAGCGGCACTTGGCTTTCACAGAGTGGCACTTGGCTTTTATGTAGTGCCGCTTTTGTTGCCGCAGAGTGGCACTTGGCTTTCACAGAGTGGCACTTGGCTTTTATGTAGTGCCGCTTTTGTTGCCGCAGAGTGGCACTTGGCTTTCACAGAGTGGCACTTGGCTTTTATGTAGCGGCACTTTTGTTGCCGCAGAGTGGCACTTGGCTATCACAGAGTGGCACTTGAATTTTATGGAGTGGCACTTTTGCTATCACAGAGCGTCACTTTTGCTGTCGTCATGCGTTGCCTGCCTCATGTCCATCCTCTTTTAATCCATAAAGAAAGGCGTGCAGCCTTTGTCCTGCACGCCTTTCTTTAATTGCGTTGTCGTCTCTTTATGTCAGCGAGACGGTGTCATGCGCAGCGTATAGCTGTAAGTGCCGTCAGTGGGGCATAGATAGTCATAGAGGCAGATGTCGCCTCCGCAACTGTTGTTGCCCAGTCCGCGCTGGCAATAGTCAAAGTGGGCATACACCTGCGGGTCGCGTGAGAGGTCATACCAGTGCAGTTTGCTGTTCCACATGGAGTCTCCGCCCGTGCACCATGCCGTCTCGTCGTAGTGAGAGAGCGAGAAGCTCACCTGTCCCTCGGTCATTATGCGCAGGCGTAGGCCGTTGGCGAGGTTGGTGAGAGTCATGTCGCGCAGATCATAGTGGTCGCCATAGGTCTGCGGATGTATCATCTCGTCTATCATGTCGTCGACTGTCGTGGTGTAACGTCCGAGATAAGAGCCCGTCTTGCGGTCAGAATAGTTCGACCACGGTCCGCGTCCATAATACTCAACGCCCTCGAAGCCCGGCGCAAACTCCATTCCGAGACCCATCCTTGCCAATGTCGACGACGGGGCGAAGCACACCTTCATGTCCACAGTGCCGTCTGGATAGAACGTATAGTCGGTAGTGTAGGTGCATCCTGCGGCGAGACCCCTTACAGACATCGTGGCGTTGTCGCCGCTCTTGGTCAGCGCGCCTGTCACGCTGAGGCTTGACGTGTTGGAGAATGTCACGCTGATGTTGCGGTCGTTGTCCACCTTGCGGTAGCTGTTGAAGTCGGGTCCCTTGTGCATCACTTTCTCGCCGTCAAATGTCCAGCTGGTCATCCTGCCGTTGTTGAACGTTATCTCAAACGCCTTGCCGTCGGCGGTAGTGCCGCTCACGGTGTTGTCATCGCTCACCTCAAGCGTGCCTCCGTCGTGGCTGTGCGTGGCGAGCGCGGGTCTTGTGTTGAGGGCAAACTGCTCCTCAGCCACGGCATAGCCCGCCTGCGCCCATGAGTTGTCCTCGTTGAGGCAGAGGCTGACGTTGATGACATACTCTGCATCGCCGTCAGGCACGGTGACGTAAGGCACTTCCACTGTCGTCTGGTCGCCTGCCGCCGTGGATGGGATGTCTGCCGTGCCTTGCTCTACCACACATCCGTCGCGCAAGACGGCATAGGCGAGATGATAATCGTCGAGAGTGCCAAAGCTCTGCTTGTTTGTGAGCGTGAGGGTGTTGCCGTCGAGACGATCAAAGGACACGTTCTGATAGACCTTCTTCACCTCCGTGAGCTTGCCCGACCACGTGCGGTCGGGAGTGATGAGTCCGTTGTTGAGGAAATTGCCCTGAAAGCCGTAGCCCACGCCGCTCGTGTAGTTGTAGTCATAGCCCGACACCCAGTAGTTGAAGCCCTCGGGGCTTTTCCTTTCGCCGTCTGCGAGACGCTGGGGGTCATAGACAGACTGGTCAACCCAGTCCCAGATGCAGCCGCCAAGTATGCTTGACGAGCTTTCGATGACATCCCAATACTCCTTGAGGTTGCCTACCGCCTGGCCCATGGCGTGTGCATACTCGCAGATAAAGTAAGGTTTGCTTGAGTAGCTGTTGCCCCTGACAGACGATACTGTGGGATACATGTTGGAGAAAAGGTCAGAATAGGTGCCGTTGCCCTCATAGTGTATGAGGCGGTCGTCGATGTCCTTTATCTTGTTGAATGACGTAGCGAAGTTATATGCCCCGCCGCTCTCGTTGCCGAGTGACCAGAAGATGACTGAGGGATGGTTGCGGTCGCGCTTGACCATGCGTATTTCGCGGTCGTCGATGGCACTTGCCCATGCGGAGTTGGAGGCGATGCCCTGGTTGTAGTGGCACTCCACGTCGGCCTCGTCCATGCAGTATATGCCATAGTAGTCAAACATGGCATACATCTTGGGCTGTCGCGGATAGTGCGACGTGCGCACGGTGTTGACGTTGGCGCGTTTCATGAGCGTAATGTCCTTGAGCATGGTCTCAACGTCGATGGCCCTGCCATATTCGGGGTGAGTGTCCTGCGTGTTTACGCCCTTGAAGAACACCCTCTTGCCGTTGATGTAGACCATATTGCCGCTCTGGGTGATCTTGCGGAAGCCATATTTTGTGGAGAACACCATCTCCTCGTCGCCGTCGCCGTCCGTCTGTCTCACCACGACGGTATAGAGATAGGGGTCTTCCGCATTCCACGGATGCAGGGAGCTGAGGTTGGCGAGCGAGACGTTGACTGTGGAGGACGTGCTGCCGCTGTAGGTCTCCGTGGCGGTGGCTACTGTCGTGCCGTCTGCGTCGAGGAGGTCGACTGTGAATGACTTTGACACGTCGACATTGTCGCGGTTGTCAACGTTCAATGCCACGTTGAGCGTGCCTGAAGTGCCGTCGTCGCCCTGGTCGCTGACGGTGATGTAGTGGTCGGAGGCCCACACCTTGGGCGTGGCCATGAGATAAACGTCACGGTGAATGCCGCTGAGGTGCCACATGTCCTGGCCTTCGAGATAAGAACCGTCACACCAGCGGTAGACACGCACGGAGAGCTGGTTGTCGCCAGTGGCTGTGATGAAGTCGGTTATGTCAAATTCCGCGTCGGTGTTAGAGCCTTGCGAGTAGCCGACGTATGAGCCGTTGACCCATACTGCCGCCGCGCTGTACACGCCGTCGAAATGCAGGAACACTCTCTTGCCCTGCCACGACTCTGGCACGCTGAACGAGCGGCGGTAGAAGCCCGTGGAGTTGTTGTCGGTAACGCCGTAGGCGGAGAAACCCACGTTGGCGTTGGGCGGATTGTTCTGGAACGGATAGCCCACGTTGGTATATACGGGCTTGCCGTAGCCTGCCATCTCCCACGACAGCGGCACTCTGATATTATCCCATGAAGAGTCGTCGTAGTCGGCGGCAAAGAAATCGCTCGCGCCGGGCCCTGATGTCGTGCCGGGCACATATTTGAATCGCCATTCGCCGTTGAGCAGCACTGTCTGCGCCTTTTCGGGCCAGAGCCACGGCTTGTGATAGCTTGCGTCTGCCGTCATGTCTTCCATGGAGGCGTAGGGCATGAACGTGGCGTGGGGGTCTTCCTTGTAGTCGGCAAACTTTTTCTGGTCTTGTATCCAGTTCACGTTAAAGGCACGCTCCGTAGGCTCGGGGTCAGTGCCGCCTGTCGTGATGTCCTCGAGGCTTATCTCCTTGTAGGTTGCCCATGTGCGTGTGTTGCCCTGCGTGCTGCCATAGTAGAGAGTGGTGAGTGGCATGAAGTCTGCCACCACATAGTCGGTGCCATATTGCGTGCCGTCGACGTAGATGCCGTTGGCGTTAAGCTCTATGCACACTTCGCCCGATATGTCCGTGATGTCCTTGCGCAGGTCGTTGCTTAGATTGTTGAGGCAGTTGAGCTGTAGGGTAGAGCTGCTTTTGGTGTAGTAGATGTGCAGCACGTGTACGCCTGCGCCGCCCCAGCCGTTTGCGCCCTGCAAGTCGTTGCCTATGGATATGACGTTCTCCCATTCAGTCGTGCCTTTGCATGTGGAGAGGTCTATGACCGCCTTAAAGCCCTGCTTGGAGAAGTCTATGGCAGTGGAGAGTGAGAGCGGGTTGCCGTCGAGGGCATAGTTGGTGAGCAATGATGTCTTGGCACTTGTCGTCGTGTTGGCTGCGCCGAGCAGCAACAGTATTGCCAGCGAGACAAGGCTTAGTATGTGAGAATGTAATTTTGCTGTCATAAGAATGTGTGGATGGTGGTTTGAAATAGGGTAATGGGCGTGAGCCATGTCGTCCTGCCCTTTTATTTGGCGGTCTTCTTGCCGTTTATGATATAAATGCCTTTGGGCAGGCTCTTGCCAGAGCCGTCACCGCCGATGGCCTTGCCGTCGATGGCAAACACGCCCTTGCGCCCTGCCTGTGTGGCGTGGTCGTCAGCGTTGGCTGTAGCGTCGCTTATGGCAGTCTCGTTCTGGTCGACAAACTTCCATTGTGCGGCGGCAAGCTCCTCTCCCGGCTTCTGCGGCATGAGCGCGAGCGCGTTTGACTTGGCGTTGTAGTAGAGATAGAACGCCGCGCTTGCCTCACGGTTGCGGCAGGCTATGACATACACGCCCTCCTTGCCCTCTACAGGCTCCACGAGCCATTGGTTGTAGGGCAGGCTGTCGTCAGTGGCTACAGACGGGGCTGTCCACAGGCCTGCGCACCACTCCTGTCCCAATGCGCTGATGTGGCGATAGCCCTCCGTGTTGTCCGCCGTGGTGGTGATGTCGGCCACTTCCCCGTCGGTGAGAGTGAGCGTGCCGTCCTCGACGCTCAGAAAAAGCCCCGTGCCTACGTTAAATAGAAAGTAGGGAGT
>CAMGFM010000003.1 GCA_946055365.1 uncultured Prevotella sp.
GTCGCCCTAGGCACCCTCCGCGCCCCATCTTGTGCATTTGCCGATGATGTTGCTGTCGGTGAGAAACTCGCCTGTCACCTCGTCACAATACTGTTCTTCGGTTATCTCCTCCAGCTTGCCGTTGTCGTTGAGGGTCTTGAAGAAGTCTGAAGCAAACTTATGGTGTATCTTGGATGTGGTGCGGCTGTAGACATCAAAGGATATGCCGAACTTTTCAAATGACGACTTGATGAGATTGTGGTATCTGTCCACCACCTCCTGCGTGGTTATGCCCTCCTTGCGCGCCCTTATGGTCACGGGTACGCCGTGTTCGTCGCTGCCGCCTATGAACATCACGTGCTGCTTCTTGAGTCTCAGATAACGCACGTAGATGTCTGCTGGCACATACACTCCTGCGAGATGGCCTATGTGTACACCGCCGTTGGCATAGGGCAGGGCCGAGGTCACGGTGATGCGCTTGAATTTTTTTTCTTCCATGGGTAATGTTACGGTTATATTGTTTTTTTCAGTGTTCAGAGATGGTACTTACGCTTTGCAAAGTGGCTGTTTGCAGTTGCAAAGTGGCTGTTTGCAGTTGCATAATAGTTTTTTACATATTTAATATGTATTCTTTACAGAGTGCAAAGTTAATCAATAAAATACAAAAAGCCACATTTACTGTGTGAGCAAATGTGGCTTTTGTTGTGTTTATGCCTTAAAGGATGCGGTCCTTTAGTTGTTTTATTTCACAACCTGCGGCTCTTCTGCCGTCGGCACTTCGTTCTTTATCTTGCGTCCGAGGGTGATATAAGCCATCGGGGCTGCGATAAACACAGAAGAGAGTGTGCCGAACACCACGCCGAGCAGCATTGCAAATGAGAAGCTGCGTGTGCTTTCGCCGCCGAAGCAGAAGATGCAGAGCAGCACGAGCAACGTGGAGAGCGAGGTGTTGATAGTACGTGCGAGAGTCTCGTTGAGCGACTTGTTGAAAATGTCCTGCAGATCTGCCTTCTTGTGCAGTCCGAGGTTTTCGCGTATGCGGTCAAACACCACCACCTTGTCGTTTATGGAGTAGCCGATAACGGTCAGGATTGCGCCGATGAACGTCTGGTCAATCTCAAGAGAGAACGGCACGATGTCATAGAGCAGAGAGAACACGCCAATCACTATCACCGTGTCTATAGCCAACGCTACCGTAGAGCCAATGGAGAAGGCTACGTTGCGGAAGCGCAGGAGTATATAGAGGAAGATGGCGAAGAGTGCGAACAGCACGCTCTTTATGGCACCGAAGGTGATGTCTTTGGCTATGGCAGGACCCACCTTTGTGGATGATATGATGGAGCCGCCTGCGCGCACGTCGGGGTTCTTGAAGTCGTTGACGCTCTTCTGTGTCACGAGACCAGCGTCGAAGAGTCCCTTGTAGAGGAGGTTCTCTATCTCATAGTCCACCTCGGGGTTGTTGGACTCTATCTTGTAGTTGGTAGACACGCGTATTGTCTTGTGGTCAGTGCCGAGAGCCAGTGCCTTGACTGTGGCGTTGGTGAACTGCGGGCGCAGTGCTGCCGTCACCTGCTCGGGCTCTACCTCTTTCTCAAGCACAATCACATAGTTGCGGCCGCCAGTGAAGTCGATGCCCATGCTGAGTTCTCTCATGAAGAAGCTCACTACCATTATGGCCACTGCCGCTCCTGCTATCGTGAACGACTTGCGTGACGCACTCATGAAGCGGAAATTCTTGTTGGCCATGAAGTTTCTCGAGATGCCGGTGGTGAAGGTGAGCTTTGTCCACTTGTCCCTTGCGAGACGATTCTCGTAAACGAGGCGCGTGAGGAACACTGCCGTGAAGAACGAGCAGCATATACCTATAATCAATGTGGTGGCAAAGCCGCGGATGGGGCCAGTGCCAAACGAGTAGAGTATCACACCGGTGATGATGGATGTGAGGTTGGAGTCGAAGATGGCGGAGAAGGCGTTGCTGTAGCCCTGCGACAGAGCCTGCTTTGCGCCGAGTCCCTTCTTCAGTTCTTCCTTTGTGCGCTCATAGATAAGCACGTTGGCATCCACCGCCATGCCGAGAGACAGCACGATACCTGCGATGCCAGGCATGGTGAGTGCGGCCTGGAACGATGCCATGATGCCCATGGTGAAGAACAGGTTGAGCAACAGCGCGCTGTTGGCGACCATTCCCGGCACCAGACCATACATTGCAATCATCCAAATCATGAGCAGCACGAATGCCACGATGAATGAAATGAAGCCCTGTTGTATTGATTGTGCGCCGAGAGTAGGTCCTACGACCTCTTCCTGTACGATGCGCGCAGGTGCTGGCATGCGTCCTGACTTGAGCGTATTGGCAAGATCCTTGGTGTCTTCGATGGTGAAGTTGCCCGAGATTGATGACTGTCCGCCTGCTATCTCGCCGTTTACGCGCGGTGCGGAGTAGACTGAGCCGTCGAGAACGATGGCTATGGCCTTGCCCACATTGGCCTTGGTGAGAGCCGCCCAGCGTCTTGCGCCGTCGGTGTTCATGCTCATGCTCACCTCGGGAGAGCCTGTCATGTTGTTGAACTGGTCTCTTGCGTCGGTCACTACGTCACCCTCGATGGGCGCGCGTCCGTTTGTGGTTGTGACCTTTATCGCGTGCAGCTCATAGATGTTCTTTGCCTGTATGCCGTCAGCGGGTTTTGCGCTCCAGAGTAGTCGGCAGTCGGCAGGAAGTATCTGCTTTGCCTCTGCGGAGCCGATGATGGTGTTTATTTCGGCGGTGTCTCTTGCTGCGGCATAGCCCACCATGCTGAGTGCGCCGTTAGTTGGCTGGAGCAGGGCAAACAGCGGGTGCTGCTTTTTGGCTTCTGCGAGCATCTGCGCGTTGTCTTTCTTGGCCTCCTTGTTGAGAGCCTTGAGCGGCATATTGTTTTCTGCGCTCACGCTTGCCGAGTCTTTCTGTGCGTTCTGTGCGGAATCCTTGGCCTCGGCAGCGTCCTGTGAGCCTATGTTGGCCATCTGCTGGTCGAGCTGTGCGAGGAAAGGAATGATCTCGTCGCTGTTGTAGGTCTCCCAAAATTCGAGGTTGGCACTGCCCTGCAGCAGTTTGCGCACGCGTTCTGGCTCGTTGATGCCAGGCATTTCCACCATGATGCGTCCCTGCTGTCCCTCGAGCTTCTGGATGTTGGGCTGCACGACTCCAAACTTGTCAATACGTGTCCTCACTACGAGGAATGAGTTGTCAATCGCGCTCTGCACCTCTTCGCGTATCACCTTTTCCACTTCCTTGTCTGAGGAATTTGGCGACACCCTGCCTTGCAGCTGCTGTGTAGCGAAGATTTCGGAGAGCCTGTGGCCGGGTGCGTTCTTCTGATAAGCCTTGATAAAGATTGAAACGAAGTCACCCTGCGTGTTCTGGTGTTCCTCGCGTGCTTCCTTCATTGACTTGAGGAAGGCGGGGTCTGCCTTGTGTCCTGAGAGAGCCTCCACCACGTCTGGCACGCTCACTTCGAGGATGACGTTCATACCTCCCTTGAGGTCGAGACCGAGTCCTATCTGGGTCTCAAGACACTTCTGGTAGGTGTAGAGTCCCAAATACTTCACAGAGTCCTTGTAGTCTTGCTGTGCCACCGGGTCTTTTATTTTCTCCGCCTGGCTGTCATAGTATTTTGTGGCAGCCGAGAACGAGAGGTAAAAGACGCTTGCAAGTGTCAGCAGGACTGCTGTTACAATTACAATTCCTTTGTTCTGCATTTTTGTTTTTTTGTTATTTTGTTTTTATTCTTGTTTTGTTGTCACCTCTTGGAGCCTTTCTGCATGTGTGCCTTGTGGGCTGTAGGGCAGTCGTTGCGGCCCTATAAAAAAGCCCGTGTCAATGCAGGCAGGGCAGATAGCGTGCAAAGATACGGATTTTTTCACGTTTAAGAAAATTTATAGGCTTAATTCTTTCATTTACATGCACCTTTCCTCTCTATGGCGTGATGCTTGCCATGACAGGCGTTGGCTTTTGGGGCGGTTGGAGTGGGGCTTCTGGGTTATAAGTGAGTTTTCTGGAAGATAGCAAGGATTTTTTTTCACGTGTCCAAAGTGGCACTTTAGACATGGCAAAGTGCCACTTTGGACACAGAAAAGTGAAAAAGTCACTTTGACGACAGCCGGTGTGTCACTGTCCTTATGCCAAAGCGTAGCCTTTGCGCCGCGCGTCATGTGTTTGCTGCCGCGTTTGGGCGTTTTTGTACTGTGTAAAGCGCGCCGTCCCGCCCGTCATGGTCGGCGTGGGCGGCTCTGTATTAGTGAGTCTGTCTCTTTTTGAGCCAGCATATTATGGGATAATGGTCTGATGCCTTTATGCTGTTGTCCACTTTGCATTTGCAGGGCTGCCAGTCGTCAGAACACATGACATGGTCAATGCGCACATAGAACCCGTTGTAGTGATAGGATATGCCCGGGCCGTTGCCACATGCCACGTAGCAGTCGTTGAGTTCGCTTGCTATCACGTGCCGGGCGTAGGATATGGGGCTGTCGTTGAAGTCGCCCATGAGAATGATGCTCTTGCCCTTGTTTCGCCTCACATATTCTGCCACGGCATCGGCCTGCGGTGCTCTCCGTGCGGTCTGTATGGCGAGCTTGTGCCACAGATGTTGCGACTGTTCTTTCATGTCTTGCTTCTTGAGGTCGCCCTTTACTATTGACTTGAAGCTCGACTTGTCTTCGCTTGTGAGTCTTGTCGACTCTAAGTGGTTTGCCACCACCAGCGTGGTGTCCTTGTCGCCCGTCTTTATGACAAACACGCCAGAGAGATTGCTCTCCGAGTCATAGTCTATGTGGTGTTTGCCTATGATAGGCAGCTTGCTGCACAGCATAATCATGCTGCCCGACCTTATGCGCAGCGTGTCAATGTAGGGATAGATGCCTCCCAGCACCTCATCCCTTGTCTTGAGCTTGGTGCCTGTGGCGTTTGGCTCTTGCAGACACAGCAGATCGGGACTTTCTCGCTCTATATAGGAGAGTATCTCGCCGTTTGAGACGTTGAAATCGTCCCATGTGCTGAAGTTATACACGTTGTAGGACATCACCTTCAGTGCATCCTCGGGCACATCTTGCGTAATGTTGAGCGGCGTGTACGTCCTGATGGGGCCAAAGCCTGCCAGCAGTCCAGCAAAGGGTATGATGGCCATGCGCTTGCGCACCATCAGCCAGAAGACGAGGCACATGACGTTTAGGGCTATGAACCCTGGAAACAGCAGTCCCAGGTTTGCCGCCATGGGATAGTCCACGGGGTTGAGCCTGTCGCTATATCCCACGAGCAGCATGAGGGCTATCACCGCCAGGTTGGCTCCTGCCGCCACCCTCACCGCCAGTTCGCTGATGGTTCTCATTGGTTCTTGCTGTTTTCAAAGAGTTTGTTCTTCTCCTCGCGCGTCAGGCTGTCATATCCGCTGCGCCTTATCTTGTCGAGTATTCTCTCTGTCTCCTCGCGTATGGCCTTTCTGCGCTCCTCGCTGGCGTTGTCGCTGGTGTCGTGTGCGTTGTTGGCATTGTAGCGTGTATAGTTGTCGTGTGCGCCAGTGCTGTTGCCGCCCGTGCGGGTGTTGTCTCTCTTGGGCCTGCGCAGGTTGTTGATGACGGTAAAGCCTCCGCCTCCTCCGTCAGGCGCGCCCTGCTGTCTGCGCCAGTGCCTGATGATGAGATAGCCCACCACCATGCCGCCGAGATGTGCCAGATGAGCCACGCCGTCGTTTGACGTGCCAAAGGAGAGAAACAGCTCAAGGGCGGCATAAATCATCACAAACCACTTGGCTTTGATGGGTACGGGCAGGGGAAATATGAATATGCGCTCCTCGGGATAGAACATGCCAAAGGCCAGCAGTATGCCATACACCGCGCCGGAGGCTCCCACCGTGGTCCATAGCTGCAATATATAGGCGTAGGCGGCCGCCGCCTCGGAGATGCTGCCGAAATGTCCTGCGGTGATATAGGCAAACTCTACATACTGAGCCGCCTCTTGAAACAGGCCCGCGCCCACGCCGCACGCCATATAGTAGGCAAGGAAGCGTCTGGTGCCGCACGTGCGCTCCACGATGCAGCCAAACATCCACAGCGCGAACATGTTGAAGAACAGGTGACTCAGCCCTCCATGCGCAAACATGTAGGTGAAGAGCTGGTATATGTGAAAGTTGGGGGCGAGAAAGAAGTGCAGACCGAGCAGGGAGTTGAGGTCTATGCCAGCGATAGTCTCCAGTGCCACGGTTGCAAGATAGACCAGCACATTTATGATGAGCAGGTTTTTTGTAATTGTAGGAATGTTGTTCACTTTTACTATGTCATTTTATGTTTTGTGCGGCAAAATTACGAAAAATCCCTGTAATAAGTAGTTGTTTTGATTGCGCTTAGACAATTTTTTAGGTTGCGCTTGCACTTTTTTCTTTTTTTTGTTTGTTTTATGAAAGTAATAATCTAATTTTGTCGCTTGTAACACTGCAAGTTATGCGGTGCGTGCCACACAACGTGAAGATATTGATAACTTAATACTTTTTATTTTATGAACAAGACAGAATTGGTAGAGAAAATTGCGGTAGGCTCAGGTCTTGGCAAGGCAGAGGCAAAGAAGGCTCTTGACGCTATGGTTGAGGCTGTCAAGAACGCGCTTGCCGAGGGTGACAAGGTGCAGCTTGTGGGCTTTGGAACGTTCAGTGTGAACGAGCGTCCTGAGCGTGAGGGCATCAATCCTGCCACAAAAGAGAAGATAATGATTGCCGCCAAGAAGGTAGTTAAGTTCAAGGCTGGCGCAGAGTTGGCTGATGCCATAAAATAAGTGTTTACACGCCATGCTCCATGCTGGCTCTTGCTGCCCTTACTCGCGCATCGCCTCTTTATAGGGCGTGACGCGAGACAGTCCATTGTGACAGTGGCAGTCTCCACACACGCGCTTATATGTCAAGAGACATAAAGTGGCGGCAGTGTAAACGGTTTAAAAAAAAGGAAACGGAAGAGTAACCGCAGCTTTCATCAAGCAATAGACTAAGCGCGGTGACTCTTCCGTTCTCTTTATGTGTGCCGTCGGTGCGGCCTCATGTCATTTTTTCTTCTTTTTCTTGTCCTTTTTCTTGGCCACTGCCTCCTCTTCGGCAGGTATTTCCTGCTTTTTGTCCACCTTTACCAGCTCCACTGTGAACACGAGTGCCGAGTAGGGCTTGATGCTTCCCGCCGTGCGTGCGCCATAAGCCAGCTCCTGCGGTATGTAAAGCATCCATTTGCTGCCTTCGGGCATCATGGTAAGAGCCTCTGTCCAGCCCTTTATCACCTGGTCGGGACGGAATGTGGAGGTGTCGGGAGTGCGCTTGTAGCTGCTGTCGAAGACGTTGCCGTCGATGGTGTGTCCCTCATATCTCACAGTCACGTTGTCTTCCATGCCTGCCACGATGCCGTTGCCCTGCGTCAACACCTTGTATTGCAGTCCTGAGGGCAGCACTGTCACGCCCTCGGCGGTGGCGTTTTTGGCGAGCCACTGCTCGTTTTGCAGCTTATAGGCCTCCTCTTTCTTGAGTTTCTCGGCGGTCATGACGCTTGTGAAATATTCTATTCCGCGTTCTGCCTTCATGACTGTGGTGTCTGCCTTCACGGCATCCATGAAGCCTGCGTAGAACTTCACGCTGTCCATGGGCCACTGTGTCTCGCTGAGGTCGCGGCTGATGTTTGGAAACATGCGCGTGCCAACCATCTCGGCTATCTGTATGCCTGCGTTGCGCGCTGCATACTGTTTGTCGCCCTGCCTTTCGATGCCCTCCTTGATGCCTGCTATGAACGACTGCATGTTTGTGGAGTCTATGCCAAACTGTTGTCTGGCATAGTCCATGAGTCCGCGTGTGGTAAACATGCCTGCCGCATAGCTCAGAGTGTCACCCTTTGTGTCGAGCTTCACTGGCGCGGGTGCAGGAGTCTCTGTCTTTGTGGCGGCTTTCTTTGCTTTTTTCACCTTTTGTGGCGTGGCGGCGTTCACAGCTGTCGCCATGACGATGGCCATGGCGAGCAATAATGCTTTTCTCATTTCTTTGTGTTATAAGAAGACTTTGCGGAAATAAGCTCTATCTTGAACACCAGTGCGGAGAAAGGCTTTATCTGGCCTGCCTCACGCTCGCCGTAGGCCAGTTCCTGCGGTATGTAAACCTCCCATATAGAGCCTTCGGGCATGTGTACGAGAGCCTCTGTCCATCCCTTGATAACCTGGTTGGCGCGCATGGTGGCAGGCTCTCCTCTCTTGTAGCTGCTGTCGAAGACAGTGCCGTCGATGAGTCTGCCCTCATAATGCACCTTCACGAGAGACGTGTCGGCGGGCATGGGGCCTGAACCCTCCTTTATGACCTTGTACTGTACGCCAGAAGGCAGCACCTTTACGCCCTCTTTCTTGGCGTTTGCTGCCAGCCATTTCTCGCCCT
This sequence comes from uncultured Prevotella sp., assembly GCA_946055365.1. Lineage (GTDB taxonomy): Bacteria > Bacteroidota > Bacteroidia > Bacteroidales > Bacteroidaceae > Prevotella. The sequence continues at coordinate 8,400 of CAMGFM010000003.1, forward strand.
CAGCCTTTACGTCGCCATATTTCTTCTCCATCTGCTTTGCCTTGATGCTCTGCATCTTCTCCTGTGCGGTCGTGCTTGCGTTCTGGAAGTCCATCACGGCATATCTGTTTCTCACGCCGTCCTCAAAACCTGCCAAGAAGTTCTTCACGGAGATGGTCTTTGTGGAGTCGTCGCCGAAAAGTTCGTAGTTGAGACCCTTAACCATGCGGTTGGAAATCTGCTGTCCTATCTGTATACCCATGTAATAGGCATTCTTCTTCTTGTTGTCGCCTGCGTTGACGCCGTCTTTCATGCCCTTGATAAACTCGTTGATGTAGGTGGTGTCCACGCCCATCTGTGTGAGATATGCCTTCAGGCCCTGTGTCTGCGCCATGCCCATTGCATAGCTGAATGTGTCTACCTCGTTTTTAAGGCTTGACTTTGAGCCGCCCAGCTTGCCGCTCTTGTCGCAGGAGCAGAAAATGCCCAGAGAGAGCATTGCCACTACTGCCATGATTGTAAATCTTTTCATTTTTCTGTTATTTGTTTTTGTTAAAATTGACTTGTCTTTACTGTCTTTGCCGTCTCCATCCGTTTCTGTCCGCCGTGTGCCGTCATGGTAGGGTGTCGTGAGAATGTACCGCCGCCGTCACGGCTTTTGCGGTGTGACGCTCCTTGTTTGCCAAGGTGGCTTTTGGGTGATTCCAAAGTGCCGCTTTGTGTTAGCCAAAGAGCCACTCTGTGTTTGTAAAGTGGCACTCTGTGTCTTACAAAGAGCCGCTTTTGTCATGCTTTACAGCCTCCAGGGCTTTTGTGGTGAGCGTTTTTGGGCGTTGTTGAGGCACGCTTGTGCCATGCCTTCATTGCCTTTTTGTGTGCGGATAGGGTGGGGTGGTGGTGCGGTCCTGCCCTTTAAAGCACCTTTATCAGCTCCACGTCAAACACGAGTGCGGCATACGGGGGTATGGAGTTGCCCGCTCCGCGCTCGCCGTAAGCGAGGTGATAGGGTATGAAGAAGCGATATTTCGCGCCCTCTCCCATGAGTTGCAGTCCCTCAGTCCATCCTGCTATCACGCCATTGAGCGGGAATGTGGCGGTCTGGCCGCGTCTGTAGCTGCTGTCAAACACGCTTCCGTCGATGAGACGGCCCTCATAGTGACACTCCACGGAGTCCTTAGCGGTGGGTTTCTTGCCCTCTCCCTCGTTTATAACCTCATACATGAGGCCCGAGGGCAGCGTCACCACGCCTTCCTCCATGGCCTTTTCGGCGAGCCATGCCTCGCCCTGCTCCTTGTTTGCCTTGCCTTTCTTGGCTGCTGCGGCACGTTGTTTCTCTTCCTGCCTCACGAAGAACTCCTGCACTGTGGCCTGTGCGTCGCCGTGAGCCACTTGCGGTTCATTACCTGCGAGGATGTCCTTGATGCCCTGCGCAAAATCGTCTACGTTGATGCTGTCTGCTCCCATCTGTGCGAGCTGCATACCTATGTTCATGCCCAAGGCATAACTGAGTTTGTCCATAAAAATCTGTGTGTGTGATTATATACGTTTTGTTTGTTGCACTTTTGTGAACGTCAGGGGTGTGGGCAGGGCTGAAAGCCTGCGGCTTGCAAAATTACAACATTTATTTGGCATTGGGCGATAAGCCGTGCCTTTTTATATAATTTAATACATTTATGTGGCTGATAGGTCGTGTTTTTGTGTGAACAAGTGGCAAATGCTTGGCCGGGCTGTCGTGTTTATATATGACAAAAGGGTCAATGGACCGTCCCGTATGCCTTTATTTATATAGGGTCAAGGGGCATGACACGCGCCCTTAACCCTATATTTATTCAGCCCCGTCGGCCCGTTGACCCTTTATATACTTAGCTTTTGCGGCTTCTCACGAGGCAAGTCACGCCCAGTATTATGAACGGTATGCTGAGTATCTGTCCCATGTCTATGGGCAGTGATGCCTCAAAAGCCTCCTGAATCTCCTTGGTGTATTCTATGAAAAACCTTGCCGTGAAGATGTAGGTGAGGCACAGCCCGAAGAAAAAGCCCGTGCCAACCTTCTGTGGCGACTTGCGGTAGAGTCTCCAGCCTATCACAAACAGCAGCAAGTAGGCAATGGCCTCGTAGAGCTGCCCGGGATGGCGCGGCAGAGTGTCCACACGGTAGAATATGAACGCCCATGGCACGTCTGTCACCTTGCCTATTATCTCTGAGTTCATGAGATTGCCCAGCCTTATCATACATGCCGTCAGCGGAGTGGCTATTGCTATGTTGTCAAGCACCAGCCACAGGCTCAGGCGTGTCTTTCTCACGTAGAGCCAGAGGGCTATCATCAGTCCTAAGGTGCCGCCATGCGATGCGAGACCGCGGTAGCCTGTGAACGTCCAGCCCCCTTGGTCAAGAAACTCAATGGGCAGCAGCATCTCCACAAGCCCGTGCCAGCTGGTGAGAAACACGTCGGGCTGGTAGAAGATACAGTGTCCGAGGCGTGCGCCTGCCAATATGCCTATGAAGCAATAGGCAAACAGCGGGTCGAAAAGCTCGTCCTTGAGCTTCTCCTCACGGTAGAGTCTTCTCACGGTGAGCCATGCGAGAGCCAGGCCAGCCAGCCAGCACAGCGAATACCAGTGTATGGCCATGCGTCCGAGCGACAGAGCCACCACGTCGGGATGCCATTCTATATAAAGAGGTGTCATGATGTGTGTAGATGAAATGATGTTGGTGTGCCTGAGACAGCGTTTCTTGATGCCTAAACATTGAATCGGAAGTGCATGATGTCGCCGTCCTGCACCACATAGTCCTTGCCTTCCACCGACAGTTTGCCAGCTTCGCGCACGGCAGCCTCCGATCCGAGTCTCACATAGTCGTCATATTTGATTACCTCGGCGCGTATGAAGCCTTTTTCAAAGTCGGTGTGTATCACTCCTGCGCATTGCGGGGCCTTCCAACCCTTGTGATAAGTCCATGCCTTTACCTCCATTTCGCCAGCCGTGATGAATGTCTCGAGGTTGAGCAGTGAGTAGGCCTTCTTGATGAGCCTGTTCACTCCGCTCTCCTCCAGCCCCAGCTCCTCGAGAAACATCTGTTTGACCTCATAGTTGTCGAGCGATGCGATGTCCTCCTCGGTCTTGGCGGCTATCACGAGCATCTCCGCGCCTTCGCTTGCGGCTATCTCGGCTATCTGTCTTGAATATTCGTTGCCCTCCTTGGCTGACGCCTCGTCCACGTTGCACACATACAGCACCGGCTTTGCGGTCAGCAGGAACAGGTCGTGGGCAAATCGCTGCTCCTCCTTTGACTCAAAGCTCACCGTGCGTGCGTTGAGACCCTTGTCAAGAGCCTCCTTGTAGGCCTGAAGCACCGCCACCGCCACCTTAGCGTCCTTGTTGTTGCCTATGGCGGCTATCTTGCTGTGCTTGGCGAGCTGCGCCTCCACGGTCTCGAGGTCCTTGAGCTGCAGCTCAGTGTCTATTATCTCCTTGTCGGCGGCAGGGTTGACGCTCGCTCCGCCCTCTCTCACGATGTTGTCGTCGTCAAAGCATCTCAGCACATGTATTATGGCATCTGTCTCGCGTATGTTTCCGAGAAACTTGTTGCCGAGTCCCTCGCCCTTGGAAGCCCCTTTCACGAGTCCGGCTATGTCCACTATCTCGCATGTGGCAGGCACTATGCGTCCCGGATGCACTATCTCCGCCAGCTTTGTGAGCCTTTCGTCAGGCACAGTGATAACTCCCACGTTTGGCTCTATTGTACAGAATGGAAAATTGGCTGCCTGCGCTTTTGCGTTTGACAGACAGTTGAAAAGAGTGGACTTACCCACGTTGGGCAATCCCACAATACCACATTTTAATGACATGTCTTGTTGTGCGTATGTTATGGTTTATAATATTGTCTTAGCGTGTAAGGGGTGCTTTTGGGGGTGTTGATGGCGTGTGGGGTGTTTATTGATGGCGTGTGAGGTGTTTGTCAAGGGTGCATAGTGCGTGGTTTATGTGCATGGTGTTGCGGCTTTTGCATTGTCAACGCCATAGTCTTCACGTCCTTTAATGCTCATTGCCCTCGCTCGGCCGTTTCTTGCGTATCAGTGTCAGCCCGTCCCTCAGCGGCAGCATCACCCTTTCCACCCTGCTGTCTTGCGCCACAAAGTCGTTGAACAGCCTTATGCCGCATGTCTGGTGGTCGTTGTCATAGCTGCTGTCCACCACATGTCCGTCCCAGAGGGTGTTGTCGGCTATGATATAGCCGCCTTCTGCCGTGAGAGGCAGCAGTTTGTTATAGGTATCAAGATATGTGCGCTTGTCACCGTCCATGAACACCATGTCAAAGGTCACTCCTGTCTTTGCCGCCTCCACACTGGCGTCGCCGATGCGAAAGTCTATGAACCGTGCCACTGGCGACTGCTCTATCCAGGGCCTTGTAAAGTCCTCCTGCTCGTCGTTTATTTCAAACGTCCATACCTTTCTCGGCGTGCCGTCGTCTATTGCCGCCAGTCCCTCGGCGAGACTTATCGCGCTGTAGCCCGAGAATGTGCCGACCTCGAGAATGTTGTGCGGCCTTATCATGGTGACCAGCATCTTCAGCAGCCGTCCTTGCAGGTGTCCTGACGCCATGCGCCCGTGTATGGTGTGTATGTTGGTGGCTCTGTAGAGTCTGTATAGATACTCTCCCTCGGGGTCGGAGTGTGTGAGCATGTAGTCCTCGAGTTGTGTCGTCATCATCCTTTTGCGTTATATATATAATAGGTATAGGGATGTCCTGCGTGCCGTTTGTCTCTTGGCAGTCCTGCCTGCCAAGAAGCCGTCGGCTTTTCTGTCACTCGCCCTTGGGTCAGTGGTTCTCAGCGTGCCATCTCTGTCAGGGCCTCCACGGCGAGCCTGTAGGAGTCCATGCCAAACCCGCAAATCACCCCTGCGCATGCGCAGGCAATCATTGAGCGGTGTCTGAACTCCTCTCTTTTGTGTACGTTGCTTATATGCACCTCCACCACGGGCGACTTCAGCGACCTGATACAGTCTTGCAGCGCGATGCTTGTGTGCGTGTATGCGCCAGCGTTCAGCACTATGCCGTCATAGTCAAATCCCGTCTCCTGCAACTTGTCTATTAGCAGTCCCTCGACGTTGCTCTGATAATAGTCTATCTGTATGTGCGGATAGCGCAGTCGCAGTGCGTTCAGGCAGTCGTCGAAGCTGCTGTTGCCATAGATGCCCGGCTCGCGAGAGCCGAGCAAGTTGAGGTTTGGCCCGTTTATTATCTGTATCTTCACCTTTTGTATATTCAGTTTTTAAAAAACGTGTCTTGCGTGCTGTCTCTCACCATCCCGAGGTAGAGCCGCCGCCTCCCGAGCTGCCGCCTCCAAAGCTGCCTCCCGAAAAGCCGCCGAAGCTGCCGCCTCCGCCCCCACCTCTGCCGAGCATGGAGCCTATGACGAGTCCTGTCAGTGCCGCCGCGTCGCCGCCGTCGTCATAAGGCTCGTCCTTGGTCATGGTATATCCACAGTTTTGGCATATATACCTTGTGCGTCTTATGCGTCTGCCTCGTCTGTCTTTGTACACTGCCGAGCCCATCATCTTGAGAGAGCCTTTGGTGTGGCACTTTGGACACTTCTGTTGGCTGCCCAGCACCGCCACAAACACCACCACGCCCACCACTATGAGCATCACCGCCAGCACTGCCGCGAGGCTTATGTCCTCGTCGCCCTCCTCTTTGTCGGCCTCCATAGAGCCGTCAAGCACCCTCACCGCCATTCTCACGCCCTCGGTCATGCCTCGGCTGTAGTCGCCTTGCTTGAATGAGGGCAGCATGGCGGTGGTTTGTATGCGCTTTGACATTGCGTCGGTCATCACGCCCTCCAGTCCATAGCCCGTGTGTATGCGTATCTTGCGCTGGTCAAGCACAAAGAGAAACAGCAGGCCGTTGTCCTTGTTTTTCTTGCCTATGCCCCATGTCCTGAACAGGCGTTGCGAGAAGTCAAAGACATCGTCGCCGCCTATGCTGGGCAGCATCACCACCGCCGTCTCTATGCCCGTCTGCTTTTCCAGGGCCGCGAGCATGGCGTTGATGCTGTCCTTTGCCGCCGTGGAGATGATGCCGCCGGGGTCTGACACATACTGGCGCGCGTCGGCAAGCCTCACGTTAGGCACGCTTTCCACGCCATACTCCTGCGTCTGTGCCTCGGCACGTGCCGTCAAGCCACACGTCAGTGTCACGACCATGCACAATGTCAGTGTCGCGAGCCTCCGTGTGGCAAGGCGCATGATGTCAGCGATATGTATGTGAGCCATTTCTGTCAAAACTCCACCTTGGGAGCCTTGTCAGCCCCCTCTTGTGCCTCGAAATAGTTGCGCTTGTCAAATCCGCAGATGCCTGCCAGTATGTTCTTTGGAAACTTTCTTATGGCGGTGTTATACACCTTGGCGCAGTCGTTGAAGTCCTTTCTTGCCACTGTTATGCGGTTTTCGGTGCCTTCGAGCTGCGACTGCAGCTCCAGAAAGTTCTGGTTGGCCTTTAGCTCAGGATAGTTTTCGGTTATGGCGAGCAGCTTGCCGAGAGCCGTTGTCACGTCTCCCTGCGCCTTCTGGTAGCTTGCGAGCTGTTCGGGGGTGCAGTTTGACGGGTCTATCTTTATCTGTGTGGCCTGCGAGCGTGCCTGCATCACCGCCTCGAGAGTGGACTTCTCGTGAGAGGCATAGCCTTTCACCGTGTTCACGAGGTTGGGTATGAGGTCAGAGCGTCGCTGGTATTGAGTCTCCACGTTTGACCATTTGTTCTGCACGTCCTCGTCCATGTTCACGAGAGAGTTATATCCGCTGATGCCCCACAGCAATAAAGCCACGGCCACCACGCCCACGATAATCCATGTCTTGTTGTTCTTTTTCATGAGTTTTGGTTTTTTTGTCAAGTTATGTGAATGTATGATAATGTCTGGTGTATGGTGATATGCAGCCAATGTGCGAAGACGCGCTGACGTGTGTCATGGTGTCAGGCTTTTAGTGCGCCTCGACATGGTGCGTGTGTGACATACAGACTGCAAATATAATCAAAAACTACGTGTCTGCATAGTTTTTAAAGGTTTTTTAGCACTGTCCCGCGTCTTTGACAGAGCTTAGTGCAGTGTGGCGGCTTGCGCCACGCTGATGTGGCGGCATGTGGCATGTAGTGTGTGCCGCCTTTGGGCAAGGGAAAGTGCCGTTATGCGCGTCTCGCCGTGTGCCTTTGAGCGGCGTGTGATGCCGCCATGCCCAGCACGCGGTGTCGCCCCACATTGTGCAAAGAGCCTCTTTGCCACTCGGAAAGAGCCACTTTAGCCTCTTCAAAAAGGCACTTTTTTGTCGCAAAGTGCCACTTTCTGCAACGCTGCGGCTCACGTTTTTCTGTCGTGTGCCGCCTTTTTGACAGTGAAGTACAGACAAAAGGACAAAATGATTTTTTGTTTCGGAAAATAAGAGTTATCTTTGCAGACTGTCTTATGCGGCCCATGTGTGTGCCTGCGGCCCTCACGCCTGCGGCAGGAGGCGTTGACGGCGGAGCGTTGCTTGTGGGTGTGGCAGACAGCGAGCCTTATATATATAATAAGGTGTGACGTGTCATGACAAAGTGTAGCGCGCCGTCTGCCCGTGCGCCCTTTCAGCCGAGACAAGCGTTGCATGACGGCACGCACTTGCCGTGCGGTGTTCATGACGTGGCGCGGCACACAGAGGCAGGCACATAAGGCAGTGACAAGAAGAGTTTAGTTTTACAACAAAAAAGTATAAGAAGACATGCAAGAGACAAGACAAAACCGTATAGCGAGACTGTTGCAAAAGGAGCTGAGTCTCATATTCCAGAGCCAGACAAGAGCCATGCGCGGAGTGATGGTCAGCGTGACACGCTGCAAGGTGTCTCCCGACCTCAGCATCTGCACCGCCTATCTCAGCGTCTTCCCCTCGGAGAGGGGCGAGGAGCTGCTTGGCAATGTCAACGCCAATGAAAAAAACATACGCTATGAGCTTGGCACACGTGTGCGCAACCAGCTGAGGATAATACCCGAGCTGCGATTTTTCATAGACGACTCTCTCGACTACATAGAGCGCATAGACGAGCTGCTGGGCAAGTAGCGTCGGCGCGACACCATGGGGCATGGCTGCGCTTAGGGCGCGGGGCGGCACGCTGGGTGACCCCCTTTGCCCTTGCAGGCAATCCCCCTCTATCGCCGCGCTGTCCCCATTTTCACACACCCGAATAGCATCACACAACAAGACAATACCCCGACAACAGAGACACCGATGAACTTTCCGTTCTACATGGCGAGGAGATACGTATGCTCCAAGAAGTCCACAAACGCCATAAACGTCATTTCCGCCATATCGCTCGTGGGCATAGCCGTGGCCACCATGGCCCTCGTGGTGGTGCTGAGCGTCTTCAACGGCTTTCACGACCTCGTGGCATCGCTGTTCACCGCCTTTGACCCGCAGATAGAGGTGGTGCCAGCAATGGGCAAGACCATCAACGCCGACCATCCTAAGCTCGCGGCCATGCGCAAGCTGCCCGAGGTGGAGGTGGCGACGGAAGTGGTGGAAGACCAGGCCATGGCCGTGTATGGCGACCGCCAGCACATGGTGACCGTGATGGGCGTTGACGACAATTTCACGCAGCTCACGCGCATTGAAGAGATACTCTACGGGCAAGGCACGTTTGCCCTGCGCGCCGCCAACCTCTATTACGGCGTGCCGGGTGTGAAGCTGGCCTATGAGATGGGGCTGGGAACGGCGTGGAAAGGCTTTCTGCACATCTATGCCCCCACGCGGCGCGGTCAGCTCACCGACTTTGACGACCCCACGCAGGCCTTTGTGTGCGACTCGCTCGTGTCGCCGGGCGTGGTGTTCGTCGTCAACCAGTCAAAGTATGACGGCAGCCGCATCATCACGTCCATCTGGTTCGCGCGGCAGCTCTTCGACCAGGACGGCATGCTCTCCTCGCTGCAGCTGAGGCTCAAGCCGGGCAGCGACCTCAACGCCGTCAAGGCACGCATGAGGCAGATAGGCGGCGAGGAGTTCAATGTGCTTGACCGCTATGAGCAGCAGGCCGACACGTTTCGCATCATGCAGGTGGAGAAAATGCTGGCCTATGCCTTTCTCACGTTCATACTGCTTGTGGCGTCGTTCAATGTAATATCGTCCATATCCATGCTCGTCATCGACAAGGAAGACGACATGCGCACGCTGCGCTCCCTCGGAGCCACAGACAGGCAAATCAGGAGCATATTCATGTGGGAGGGACGCATGGTGTCACTGCTTGGAGCCACGGCTGGCGTGGGCGTGGGCCTGCTGCTGTGCCTGCTGCAACAGCAGTTTGGCATTGTGAGCCTCGGCGACAGCAACGGACACTTCGTGGTGGACGCCTATCCCGTGAGCGTGCATTACGGCGACGTGGCGGTGGTGTTCGTGACGGTGCTGGCGATAGGCTGGGCGGCATCGTGGCTGCCCGTGAGAAGGCTGTCGGGGCGTTGAGCGTGAGGACGCACATGTGTCGTGCGGCGCGAAAGTGGCACTTTGACATGTTGAAGCGGCACTTTCGCTGCACAAAAGTGGCACTTTCGCAAGCCTCAAGTGCCACTTTTAAAAACGACGGCAGGCTGTGTCCCGACGTAAGGCGACGCTTGGACATGAGCCGATGACGCTAATGGCAGGGCGAGACACACACCGCACGCCTTTTGCCAGTTGACATGAAACAACCCGAAAATCTATATAAAAATTCAAAATAAATGACGCTGTGGGCGTGTACGGCGTTTTCTTTATACAAAATTAACCATACAACTGTGACATATCTCATTTTTTTATTTAATTTTGCAACAAAAACATCAAAGCTATGAAGAAAATATTGCTCTCCATGGTGCTTCTGCTCGGCATGGTGGCCACAGCAAGCGCACAGTTGCCCAAGGTGACACTCAAGACCATCGACGGCAAGACAGTAAGCACTGACACTCTGTCAAATGACGGCAAGCCGTTCATCATTGACTTCTTCGCCACATGGTGCAAGCCCTGCAACCGCGAGCTCACAGCCATCAGCGAGGTCTATGACGAGTGGCAGGAGGAGACAGGTGTCAAGGTCATAGCCGTGTCTATCGACCAGGCGCAAAACATCAACAAGGTGAAGCCCCTCGTGGACAGCCACGGATGGACATACGACGTGTTGCTCGACCCCAACAGCGACTTCAAGCGCGCGCTCGGCATACAGACCATACCTTTTGTTATAGTGTGCGACGGCAAGGGCAACATCGTTTCAAAGCACAACGGCTATACCGAGGGTGCCGAAGAGGAGCTTATAGAGGAGGTAAGAAAGCTTGTGGGCAAATAGCGAGAGACACCGAAGCCCGCACATGCGAGTGACAGGACAAGCATGCAGGTGTGTAACTAAAGAAAAGAATAAACCAAGCAGTTGCTTTTCATTATGAAAAACAAGACTCTCTGGCTGCTGACCGCCGCATTGTGCGCCTCCGCTGCCAATGCGCAGACAGTAAAACTGGGCAAGAACTATGAAGTGACCATCACGGGCAGCGTGCAGAGCGACATACTCGTGCCGCAGGAAGACAATAAAATAGGCACGGAGCCCGTAGACGACAAGGTGCTTACCAATACTTATGCCGAGGTGCATGCCATGTCAAAGAACTTTGACGCAGGACTGCGCTTCGAATACCTCGACCACCCTCTGCCTGGCTTTGAGCCCGACTTCAAGGGCTGGGGCGTGCCTTTCTATTATGTCAAAGGCAAAATAGACAAGGCAGAGCTGACGCTCGGCAACTACTATGAGCAGTTTGGCTCGGGCTTCATACTGCGCACCTATGAGGAACGCTCGCTCGGCATAGACAACTCGCTGTTCGGCGGCAGGATAGTGGCAAGACCTCTCAAGGGAGTGCAGCTCAAGGCACTCACAGGCAAGCAGAGACGTTACTGGGATCGCAACGACGCATGGGTGTCGGGCGGCGATCTCGAGCTCGGCATAGACCAGTGGCTGCCCTGTATGCAGGCTTCAGGCACCTATCTCACCCTCGGAGCGTCATACGTCAACAAGCACGAGAAGGCCGACGACCGCATATTCGCGCTCGGCAGCGGCACCACCTCGTCGACAGAGATGCTTGTCATGCCCGAAAACGTCAACTCCTATGACCTGCGCGCCAACTTGCAAAAGGGCAACTTCAGCATCCTCGCCGAATATGCCCACAAGACGCAAGACCCAAGCAAGGACAACAACTACATCTACCGCAAGGGCTATGTGGCAATGCTCTCCACGTCTTATTCCAAGAGCGGCATGAGCCTGCTCTTGCAGGCAAAGAGATCGGACAACATGGCGTCGCGCTCGCGCCGCACCATGACTGGCATATCCTCATTTGTCAATCACCTGCCCGCATTCACCATGGATCAGACCTACGCGCTCGCTGCCATGTATCCCTATGCCACGCGCTACGCCGACGGAGAATGGGCCTATCAGGCTGAACTCGGATATAAGTTCAAGAAAAAGACCCTGCTCGGAGGCAAATACGGCACAAGCGTCAAGGTAAACTTCTCCCACGTACACTCCACAAACAAGAGCTACAAGGGAGAGCGCACCTTCAACTATGAGGACGGCACACATTTCACCATACCAAATGGAGGCATGGGCACCGACGGCTACGGTTCGTCATTCTGGAAGTGGGGCAAGCAGATGTATTATCAGGACTTGAACGTGCAGATAGAGAAGAAGCTGTCAAAATCATTCAAGCTCAACCTCATGTATATGAACCAGTTTTACAACAAGACCGTGGTTGAGGGCGAGGGCGGCATGATTCACTCCGACATATTCATTGCTGACGGAAAATACAAGTTCAACAACAAGTTCACATTGCGCGGCGAGGTGCAGTATCTCAGCACTAAGGACGACCAGGGCGACTGGTGGTATGGCCTGCTTGAGCTGTCTGTGCTGCCGGGATGGATGTTTACCGTCAGCGACATGTATAACAGCGGCGAGACCGACCTGCACTACTATCAGGGATATGTCACCTACTCCAACGGCTCACACCGTCTGCAGCTCGGATACGGGCGCACACGTGCAGGATTTAACTGCTCGGGAGGCGTATGCCGTTATGTGCCTGCAAGCAAGGGCGTGACTCTCTCCTATAACTACAACTTCTGACCGGGCCTATATATATAATAAGGTATAGGGCAAGCGTCATGCAAGCATCGGGCAAGCCGTCGACATACTGTTAAACGACGCACCGGCCGGCGGCAAGCCCACAACAAGCATCAAGCAAGCTAACAACAAGCACAAGCAATGACAATCATGAAGCTCAAGCAACTGACATTGGCGGCTCTCGCGGCCGTCTCTCTCGCCGCCTGCGACGAGGTTGACATAGACGACCGCACTATTTACGTGGAGCCAGTCAAGGCACAGCGTTCTGTACTCATAGAAGATTTCACTGGACAGTCATGTATCAACTGCCCAAGTGCCACCGAGATGATACACCAGCTGCAAGCCAACCCCAATTTTGGCGACAAGATTATAGCTGTGGGCATACATTCGGGAGGTTTCTCCAAGCGTCCGCCCACCTACACCAAGCCTTTTGAGCTGTGGACAGCGACGGGCGACGAATATTTCAACTACTGGAAAATATCGTCACAGCCCAAGGGCATTGTCAACAGGCGCGCTCCCGAGCTCAACTATGAGGTGTGGCCGCAGGCAGTGGCCGCCGCCCTTGAGAGCAAGACGGCACTGGAGATAGACGTGGAGAACAGTTATGACCCGCAGACGCGCAAACTCACCGTCAATACCTCGCTCACCTGCCTGCAAGGCACGCCCTCCGTATCGGGCAAGCTGCAACTGTGGATAGTGCAGGACAACATCACTGCCATGCAGTACTTCCCTGGCAACGTGCGCGACGCGGCTTATGTGCATAACCACGTGCTTCGCTGCGCCGTCAACGGCACATGGGGCGAGGAAGTGACTGTCAAGGAGGGCGAGACCCTCGTTTTGACTCACGAGACGCAGCTCGACGAGACAACCATGGAGCAGGGCATCGGAGCACCTGCCTACGTGCCGGAAGACGTGTCGGTCGTGGCATTCGTGTATAATGACAATGGCGTGGAAAATGTGGCGCAGGCTCCTGCCATAGGCAAGGAATAGCAGCACTGAAGACGCACTGGTGACACCGCCAATATGCCGCATGGCACAAGCACGAAGGCATGTCGGTGCCATGCAACATGACACATCTGTGTGTGCAAACAAGGCACGTATGTGCAAGCAATGCGTCAGTACGCACATAATGGTGTGTGTCTATATATATATAATAAGGTATAGGCACATATAAAACAAGGCAGGCGAGGTCTGTAAACGACGAGTCAAAGTCAATAAGTAACACAATCAAGGCAACAAAACAACAAATAAGAATATGAGAAAGACGTTCAAGACAGTATTGCTGTCGCTCATGACAATGTTCGCGACAGCGTCATACGCCCAGGTAGACGGCACTTTCGTGTTCGTAGACAAGGACGGCAAGGAGATACCAGACGGCAGCACCTACACGGCATCGGAGGTTGAGATAATCGAAGAGGGCACTGAGGAGGAGTATGTGCTGGTAAACAGCGGCGTGTATGTGAAGAACACCAAGGCAGAGAACCAAGGTATCGGAGCCACGGTCACTCTCTCAAGGATAGACAACGGAGGTGTCTCCGTGTGTTTCCCCTCACAGTGTACGCCAACAATGACAAGCCCCATGACAAACGTGCTTGCGGGCGGCAGGATAGAGGCCAATGAGGTGAAGAGCATCGCCGCCGAGTGGCTTCCCACGGCTGACGGCGAGGCAGAAATGACCATGAAGCTTCAGTATTATGACATAGAGATTGTCGAGGTGTTTGGCATTAAGCAGGAGAAATATGTGCTTAACTCCTCCATTGAGTGCCCTTCCATCACTATCAAGTTCGTAAAGAACGCCACTGGCATCAACGATGTGCTTACCCTCGACAACACTCAGGTCGTAGGAAGGTACGCTGCCGACGGCACACGCATCTCCGCTCCCTGCAAGGGCCTCAATATCCTCAAGCTCTCTGACGGCCGCACTGTAAAGGTGATGCACAAGTGATGGCGGCAGAGACCAATTGGCAAGCATAAGGATTATTCACAAACTTTTTAAATAACATTACTATGAAAAAATTTTTACTTCCTTTGGTAGCGTTGTTCTTCTCGGCAACAGTTGCCAGCGCACAGCAAGTAAAGGACGGCAGCTCTTTCAAAGTGTCAAAGAGCCACGTCATGGTAGCAGCTCCCTCCGCTCAGGTGAAGAAGGCTCCTGCCAAGATTACAGAAAACCAGAAGTATGTGGGTCTTGACGGCTCAGGCGTAGGCTATACAGCCATAGGTGTGCCTAACTATCCGCAGGTGCAGATCGCGGCATCGTACATGGGCGCAGACAAGCTCGCCAAATACGATGGCATGAAGGTGGTTGGTATGCGCTTCAGCTGCTTCAGCTCTCTCGGCAGCAACGCTCAGGCTCTCGTGTTTGAGGAGACAGAGGCCGGCGTCAACGAGGTTTGCTCTTTTGATGTGCCCAAGCAGGAGCTTGCTTATATCAACGAGGACCAGACAGCGTTCATAATGAACTGGAACGAGGTGTACTTTGACACTCCCTATACCATCGACTGCGGCAAGATCGACGGTCTTCTCTATGGCTACAGCTACAAGCAGAAGGCAGAGCAGAACGGTGGCCAGTACACCGACGCATGCTATCCTCTCATGATGGGTGCTTCTGCTGACTCTGATAACGGTTTCTTCGCCTATGGTGACCTTGAGGGCGAAGGCGCCAACTGGTATAAGTTCAACACCGGCGGCTACGCGCTCAACGTGCAGCTCATCGTGGAGAGCGAAGGCGGCTTCCCGAAGGACATCGCTGTTGTGGGCGCATCTCTCAAGGACAGCTGGCTGAAGGCTGGCAACGCTCTTGAGTTTGCATTTGCCGTAAAGAACTCTGGCGACCTCGTACAGACTGCCACCATGTCTGTTTGCGTAGACGACAAGGAGATAGCTGAGTTCAACGCACGGGACGTGGTTGACGAGACAAACATCGTTCATGACAAGATACTCCTCCCCGCCGACCTTGCAGTAGGCACACACAAGTTCACAGTAAAGGTTAAGAGCGTAGACGGCGAGGCTCCTGCAGGCGATCTCTCTGATGACAGCTACACAACATCATTCCGCATCTACAACAACAAGGCTGAGCGTCAGTTCAACCTCGTTGAGCAGTTCACATCTTGGGAGTGCACATACTGCCCGAAGGGCTACGACGCTCTTCGCGCCCTCTGCGCGAAGCGTGACGACGTGGCTTGGGTGGGCATACACGGCGACATGTCAAGCAACGCTGACCCCTACACAGTAGAGGATGGCATGTACATTCTTGAGTACTCTATCACAGGCTTCCCGTCAGCCAACTTCAACCGCTTCTATGTGAATGACCCGAACCTCAACAGCGATGGTACTCTTGGTCTTGTAATCGCTTACAAAGACGCTAATCAGGCTGCAGACCTCTTCAGCAGCATCCTTGACGCCAGCATAGAGGCCATACCGTCTATGGTGAAGCTCGACCTTGAGACAAGTTTCGACGCAGAGTCTGGCAACCTCGACATCACTGTCAAGGGTACTGGCGTTACTGGAGCGGCAGATGTGCTTAAGGGTTCCACACTCACCATCTATCTCACAGAAAACGGTCTTGTAGGCCGTCAGTTAAACGGCGGCAAGTGGACTTCAAAGTACGACCACGAGAACGTACTCCGTCAGGTGGTTACCGTGCCTTGGGGTGATGAGATCAACTGGAACGGCGACAACTTCACAGCCAACTACTCTGTAACTGTTGACGCTGACAACTATGACTATGCAAGCGGCAACACTCTCAACTGCGTGGCATTCATCAGCGACCCGTTCGTTGTTACCATCGATGAGAAGCTCTACTACAACAGCGACACTTACAACGTTAGTGTAAACCAGTGCGTGGCCACTCTCATCAACGAGGGCAAGACAAATGGCGTGCAGGGCGTAGAGACAACATCAGCAAAGGTTGTTAACCGCTACAACGTAAACGGCGCACAGGTTTCTGCTCCTGTTAAGGGCGTAAACATCGTCAAGATGTCTGACGGCACTGTTCGTAAGGTCGTAAGAAAGTAATAGACCTTTCACCTGCGCCTCATGTCTTGCAGGTCTGGCACGCCGCCCCGTGCATGGTGCGGCACATAGCCACAAGACAGTAGGCACATGATAATATTTCAGGCAAGGGACATGCTCGCAACGGCATGTCCCTTGCTTTATTTATATGTATGCGCAAGACTCGCCTTGACGGGTTGGGACAGTTATAATGCGGCTTTCGTAGAGTATGAAAAGTGGCATTTTGACGGCGTGTAGTGGCACTTGGTAAATGTGGAGTGGCACTTCAGCGGCGCAGAGTGGCACTTTTGTGGGGCTGTATATGCCGTTGTCGGTCTCAGGGTGGAGTCATGCCTGCCAGAACGCAACATTCGTGCGTGGCGCAGTCATTGTGTGTCGCTTATGCAGCCATGCTTTTTCCTTGTCGGGGACAGCTGTCACGAGCGTCTTTTTTGTACATGCCGTGGCGCAACGCCCACACACGCCCTACGCAATGCGGCTATGTGTGATATACGGATTGCTACTAAAAGCATATTGATGTGTGTCAATAATTTGTATTAAAAAGCTATTTAGTGTCTGTTATGTTTGTGTGTACGCCAACAAATTGTTACCTTTGCAACGTGTTCGAGAGAATGCAATGTTTTTTCATTAGGTTAGTAGTTTGATAGATTTTAAGGTAAAGATTATGTTATTAGATTTTGAGACTATTGCTATGTAGCTTGAGTATCATGCAAATGACAATCGGCGGCAGAAGCAATAGTAGACAAAACCACATTTGTTAACATTATTCTTTGGGAGGTCGGTGCGAGTGATTCGTGTCGTCCTTTTTTTTTGTTAGAAGCCACCTTGTGACATGCCAAGGAGGCCGCTACGGCGGCAGGCAAAGGCGTGACACGGAGACAGATGCAGTCATTTGAAAGCTGCAAGAAGACCACACTGGCGGCTTGCAGAGCCGCTGAGAGACACACGCGGCAAGGCTTTGCAGAGGAGCAAAAAGGGTGTATAGACTGCCGAAAAGGCTGATTTTTATGCACAATCAAAGGGTAAATGTGCAGAAAAGAAGTCATTTTTGTTTAAATTATTTGCCCATATAAAAGAAAATTATTTCCTTTGCACACGGTTTTAGAATGTGAAATTATTTATAAACACTTAAAAAAATAACATTATGTCAGAAATCGAAGTAAAAGTAAAGGACATTATCGTTGACAAGCTTGGTGTTAACGAGGAGGACGTAAAGGCTGAAGCAAGCTTCACAAACGATCTCGGTGCAGACTCTCTGGACACTGTAGAGCTCATCATGGAGTTTGAGAAGGAGTTTGGCGTTACAATTCCTGACAATGACGCTGAGAAGATCACAACCGTAGGTGATGCAGTTGCATACATACAGGAACACGCAAAATAAATAAGGTTTATGGTTTATAGTTTATGGTGCGCAATGGCCAACAAGTACTTGTTACAATTCCGCTTGTGCCATAAACCATAAACCATTTTTTTGCCATAAGCTCAAAAATTTGAAATGGAATTAAAAAGAGTAGTAGTAACAGGACTCGGCGCAGTGACACCCGTGGGCAACAACCCCGAAGAGACATGGAACAGTCTCGTAAACGGTGTGAGTGGCGCGGCACCTATTACATCGTTTGACGCTTCAAAGTTCAAGACACAGTTTGCTTGCGAGGTCAAAGGTCTCAACATCAACGACTACATCGACCGCAAGGAGGCCCGCAAAATGGACCGTTACACCCAGCTCGCCATCATTTCAGCGATGCAGGCAGTAAAGGACAGCGGCATGAACCTTGAAGAGGAGGACAAAACCCGCATAGGCGTTATCTATGGTGTGGGCATCGGCGGTATCAAGACCTTTGAGGAAGAGGTGGGATACTGGGCGCAGCATCAGGAGAACGGCCCCAAATTCAACCCATTCTTCATTCCCAAGATGATAGCTGACATAGCTGCCGGCCACATATCCATCATGTATGGCTTCCACGGTCCCAACTATGCCACCACCTCGGCGTGTGCTTCATCCACGAATGCCCTTGCCGACGCATTCAATCTCATACGTCTCGGCAAGGCAAACGTCATCGTGAGCGGTGGCGCAGAGGCTGCCATCACTGTCAGCGGCGTGGGCGGCTTCACCGCAATGCACGCTCTCTCCACACGCAATGACGACCCGCAGCACGCATCACGCCCGTTCAGCGCAAGCCGCGACGGCTTTGTCATGGGCGAGGGTGCTGGTTGCCTCGTGCTTGAGGAGCTGGAGCATGCCAAGGCACGTGGCGCAAAAATCTACGCAGAGATGGTTGGCGCAGGCATGTCGGCAGACGCACACCACATCACAGCCTCTCACCCCGAGGGACTCGGCGCGTGTCTCGTGATGCGCAACGCTCTTGAGGACGCAGGTATGAAGCCCGAGGATATAGACTACATCAACGTGCATGGCACGTCCACTCCCGTGGGCGACATATCCGAGGCCAAGGCCATCAAGCAGGTGTTTGGCGACGCAGCTTACAAACTCAACATCAGCTCTACGAAGTCTATGACCGGACACCTCCTCGGTGCTGCCGGCGCAGTGGAGGCTCTTGCCACGGTGCTCGCCGTGAGCAACGACATAGTGCCGCCCACGATCAACCACGAGGACGATGACCGTGACCCCGAGATAGACTACGACCTCAACTACACCTTTAACAAGGCACAGAAGAGGGAGGTGCGCGCGGCACTTAGCAACACATTCGGCTTCGGAGGACACAACGCTTGCGTAATATTCAAGAAATATGCTGAGTAAACTCATCGACAGAATGAAGCTCCCTTTCCGCAAGGACAAGGAGCTTTATTTGTCTTTATACAACATCATGGGTTTCTTTCCCCGCGACATCAGTTACTACAAGCTCGCGCTCATGCACAAGAGCATGTATAAGCGCAACTCAAAGGGAAAGCCCGTCAATAACGAGCGTCTCGAGTTTCTCGGCGATGCCATACTCGACGCCGCGGTGGGCGATATAGTCTATCGCCACTTCCCTGGCAAGCGCGAGGGATTTCTCACCAACACCCGCTCAAAGCTCGTACAGCGAGACACGCTCAACAAGCTGGCACAGGAGATGGGCCTTAACCGCCTGATACTCTCCAGCGGACGCTCTTCGTCGCACAACAGCTACATGGGTGGCAACGCCTTTGAGGCTCTTGTGGGCGCAATCTACCTTGACCGCGGATATGACGCGTGCATGGAGTTCATGCGCAAGCGGATACTGGCACAAATGATAAACATCGACAAGGTTGCCTACAAGGAGGTCAACTTCAAGAGCAAGCTCATCGAATGGAGCCAGAAAAACCGTGTGCGCATAGACTTTAAGATAGTGTCGCAGGAAAAGGACAAGACCGGCTCGCCCGTGTTCTGTTATCAGGTGGTGATAGAGGGCATCGAGGGATGCTCAGGCACGGGCTACAGCAAGAAGGAGAGCCAGCAGCTCGCCTCAAGGCTCACGCTCGAGAAGCTCAGAAAGGAGCCGCAGTTCATAGACCTCGTGTTTGCCGCCAAGACAGAGCGCACGAAGATGGAGGAGACACCCGTGCAGAATGTGCCTGACACCGACAACGCCGATGATTTCATCGTCATAAAGTCAGAAATAGACGACGACACGCCGCGCCGCGACTCACTCGACGACGAGGAAGACCGCCGTGGCGACCGCAAGGAGCTTGACGGCAGCGGCGACAACGGCAATGACGACACGCTCGACGACGAGTTTGACCTCAGCGGCATCACCGCAAGGGAGCAGAGCCGCGAGGACATCATAGCGGCAGCCGAGAAGGCGGCGTTTGAGCAGGACAACACATAGGTCATAATGCCCTTGCCTAACGCCCTTTAGGCGACAATCACTCATTGACACGCCGTCACGGCATCAGCAGGCGGCACTCTGCACATGCAAAAGCGGCACTTTTGCATGTGCAGAGTGCCGCTTTTGTTTTTTAGAGTGCCACTTTGCGATTGCAAAGTGCCGCTTGGTATTTTTAGAGTGTCGCTCGTGTTTTGCAAAATGCCTGCGCCGACGATGGGGTGTCGGCAGAGATATGCCCCAAAAAGGATGTAACGGAATA
>CAMGFM010000004.1 GCA_946055365.1 uncultured Prevotella sp.
CCCGACAGCTTCAAGATAGTCGTGCCTTATTCTAAGATAAAACACCAAACTGGCAATTCCGTAGCCGTACCTGTCATAAAGGCTGTAGCAATACAGATGATAAAGGCACTAAAAGAACATGAACATTTTAACAAAAGCCAAGCATGAAAAAAGATGTATTAATAGCTAAAGCAGCACTTGACACATTAATCAAGAAATCAAGAGTACATTTTTATAAGCCAATACAAATAGGTGAGATACTGTATCACGCAAGAGTTGTACACGATGTGGACTTGAATGACCTGGAGTCCTACAGAAATGCCAGCAAACATTGGCGAGACGATATTACAAAACAGTTGCTTGGACGTGTATGCACCAGCAGCGCACGGTTTCAGGACGACCTGTTTAACGTAAATGCAATGCCACCAGAGACAATAAAGGTTCTCGCACTGGAAAACCAGCGGACGGGCGGAGCTGTGGAGGCATACATCTACAGCAGATTTACAAACAGACACAGCCAACTGGCAAACGCTTTGGCTACATGCTCTGTCTCCACAAAGGAAAACTTCTGTGTCAAAGACTTTATTGACTCTTTCAGGAAAGAACCGGGCTTGAAAAGGAGTCTTGACAAGGTGTATGAGATTGTGGTGTACGCTCTTTTCTCTACTTTGGTAGAGTCATTAGATTTAAAAGTGGAAGTTTTTGTAGACTCTGACAAGCTTGACATTCTCTCGGAGTTTAAAGACTTTGCCAAAATGGTGATGTGCATAGACGTGAATGTACACAAATGCCGACAAAAGGCAAGAATATATAGAGTGGGCGTGACAAATGCCGCTGACAGAGGGCTGGACATGTATTCTAACTGGGGGCCTGCCATACAGATAAAACACCTTTCTCTGGACGTGGAGCTGGCAGAATCAATAGTAACGGGCATTTCATCTGACCGAATTGTAATAGTATGCAAAAAGGCGGAGAAAGATATAATTGTGTCGTTGCTGACTCAAATCGGATGGAGGAGCAAAATACAGAGCATCATTACGGAGAACGATTTGACAAACTGGTATGAAAAAGCTCTAAGGGGAAAATACGCCGACACCCTGGGCGACACTCTTCTCAAAAAGATGTGCAGGGAATTGTCAAATGAATTTCCTGCCATTGACGAAATACCCGAAATCATACGAGAAAGGCACTATGAACGTATAGCCAATACAGACTGGAAAGATAGCAGCATCTAAAGATATTTTGACGGTGGAAACTAATATAACCCACCATAACACACATATTACATGAAACACAGCATCAAAGCATGGCGCGGCATGGCCACACGCCTGCCCAAGGCAAGCCTCTGGCTCACGGCAACAGCCCTTTGCTGTGCCGCCCACCTGCACACGGCGGCGCAGACACAGAGGGTGAGCGTGGTGGAATATCATCCCGCGCCCGGACAACTCGTCAATACCTTGCCCTATTATGAGGACGGACACACTCACGAGGACATGTGCAGGGCATGCGAACAGCAGCTTGAGGACGGCAACCTCATACATCTCGGAGGCTGGGGTGGCTATGTGACGGTGAAATTTGACCACAGGATAGAAAACAAGAGGGGCTCGGACTTCAGGATTGCGGGCAACGCCTATTACTCTGACAGCGATCCCGCCTATGGCAACGCCACCATCGGCGGCAGCATGGAGCCGGGCGTGGTGTATGTGGGCGTGGGCGACAGGGTGGAAGACTGCCGCTGGTATCAGTTGGCTGGCTCTGAGTATTACACGGGCGAGCTTCACGACTTCCGCATGACCTATTACCGTCCCGAGGCAGAGAGCGGAGAGCATGACATGCCCCACTCCACCTTTGACAAATACATCAGATGGGAATGTTCATGGACCGACAGCGACGGCGCAAGGCGCGACTCCACGGGATGGCTGTGCAAAAACGCATGGCACTCGCAGTCCTACTGGCCGCTGTGGGAGGACGGCGAGACGATGACGTTCACTGGCACAAGACTGCCAGACAACGCCGTGGCTTATGACAACGGCAACGGAGGCTTCTACTGGGTGCTTTACCGTTATGCAGCCGATGCTTACGGATATGCAGATGCCGCCACCAACGACGAGGACTACTCCACCTTTGACCTCGACTGGGCCGTGGACGAGAACGGAGAGCCTGTCAGCCTGCAACATTGCGACTTCATACGTGTGGCATCGGGCGTATTGCAACAATGCGGATGGATAGGAGAGACTTCCACGGAGGTAGGGGCCTTCACCGACCTGCACCTTCTCGATGGCTATGACGACAACCCCATCGTCATAACGCAGAGGGAGAAGCCCTCCGACACCGGTTGCGTCAACGTCCATGGCGGCGCAAAGACCGTGGCGGCACGCTATGACATGCTCGGACACAAAGTCGGCACGCAGGCAAAGGGACTTGTGATAGAGATAAGCACGGACGGCTCCGCACGCAAACGCATGATAAGATAGCAAATCAATGCCCAGACATCACGACAGAGGATGTGCCTTTATGGCATGTCCTCTTTTTTTTGTACGCAAAAATGCCGACCATCTGCCGCCAAAGCGACATCTGCCACAGACAAGTGCCACTTTGCCATCACCAAAAGTGCCACTCCACGACAGCCAAGTGCCACTTTGCAACGCCCAAAAAGCCACTCCACGACAGCCAAGTGCCGCCTCGTCACACCCCAAGCACCGCTCCTGCCGCCCCACACTCACGACAAACACACATCAAGTGTCATGTGCAGGCAAGCAAGATGACATTTTTTTGCCTGCATAAACACCCACTTATAATAGAAAAATAGTAACTTTGCAGCTGCATGTGTCACTATATGCCTCTCACGAATAAAAAACAATCAGCAACAATGGAATATAACTTCAGAGAAATCGAGAAGAAATGGCAACGCAAATGGGTCGAGGACGGAACATACCACGTTGCAGAGGACAAGGAAAAGAAAAAATACTACGTGCTAAACATGTTTCCCTATCCCTCGGGAGCGGGACTGCACGTGGGACATCCGCTCGGATATATCGCGTCTGACATATATGCACGCTACAAAAGGCTGCAAGGCTTTAACGTGCTTGACCCTATGGGCTACGATGCCTACGGCCTGCCCGCCGAACAGTATGCCATACAGACAGGACAGCACCCCGCGCTCACCACAGAGGCCAACATCGCGCGCTACAGACAGCAGCTCGACAACATAGGCTTCTGCTTTGACTGGGACAGGGAAGTGCGCACCTGCGACCCCGACTACTACCACTGGACACAATGGGCGTTTGTCAAGATGTTCAACTCCTACTATTGCAACAAATGCCAAAAGGCTCTGCCCATAGAACAGCTCGTCAGCCTCTTTGAGAGACACGGTTCCAAGGGCGCGGAAAACGCCGCACAGAGCGAGGAGCTGTGCTTCACCGCCGAGGAGTGGAAGAGCATGGACGAGAGACAGCAGCAAAAGGTGCTGATGAACTATCGTCTGGCCTATCTCGGAGAGACTATGGTCAACTGGTGTGCGCAGCTCGGCACCGTCCTTGCCAACGACGAGGTGGTGGACGGCGTGAGCGTGAGAGAAGGACACCCCGTGGTGCAGAAGAAGATGATGCAATGGTGTCTGAGAGTGTCGGCCTACGCACAGCGACTGCTTGACGGGCTCGACTCTCTCGAATGGTCAGAGTCGATAAAGGAGACCCAGCGCAACTGGATAGGACGCTCAGAGGGTACGGAGATGAACTTCAAGGTCAAGGACAGCGACGTGGAGTTCACCATCTTCACCACACGCGCCGACACTATCTTCGGCGTTACCTTCATGGTGCTTGCCCCCGAAAGCGAACTCGTGTCAAGGCTCACCACAGAGGCACAGCGCAAGGAGGTGGAGGCTTATGTGGAGGCCACAAAGAAACGCACCGAGCGTGAACGCATGGCCGACCGCAAGGTGAGCGGCGTGTTCACAGGCTCCTATGCCCTCAACCCGTTCACAGAGCAGCCCATACCGGTGTGGGTGAGCGACTATGTGCTGGCAGGATACGGCACGGGAGCCATCATGGCCGTGCCTGCGCACGACTCGCGCGACTATGCCTTTGCCAAGCATTTCAACCTGCCCGTCATACCGCTCATTGAGGGTGCTGACGTGAGCAATGAGAGCTTTGACGCAAAGGAAGGCATCGTGATGAACTCGCCGCGCGAGGGCGTAGAGGCTCTTGACGGCTTCTCGCTCAACGGCCTCAGCGTCAAGGAGGCCATCGCCGCCACCAAAAAGTTTGTCACAGAGCATGGCATGGGACGCGTAAAGGTCAATTACCGCCTGCGCGACGCCATCTTCTCACGCCAGCGTTACTGGGGTGAGCCGTTCCCCGTGTACTATAAGGACGGCATGCCCCACACCATAGACGAAGACAGGCTGCCGCTGCTGCTGCCCGATGTCGACAAATACCTGCCCACCGAGACTGGCGAGCCGCCTCTGGGCAACGCCAAGGCATGGGCGTGGGACACACAGACACATGAGGTTGTCGACAAGGCTCTTGTCGACAACGTGAGAGTGTTCCCGCTGGAGCTATCCACCATGCCGGGCTTCGCAGGCTCGTCTGCCTACTATCTGCGATACATGTCGCCAAAGTGCAAGACGGCTCTCGTGTCAAGCGAGGCCAATGCCTACTGGCAGGATGTCGACCTCTACGTGGGCGGCAGCGAACACGCCACGGGCCATCTCATCTATTCGCGCTTCTGGAACAAGTTTCTGCACGACCTCGGAGTGAGCTGCACGGAAGAGCCGTTCAAGAAACTTGTCAACCAAGGCATGATACAGGGACGCAGCAACTTTGTTTACCGCGTGAACAACACGGGCAAGAGCGTGCCTACATTCGTCAGCCTGCACCTCAAGGACAACTATGAGGACGTGACTCCCATACACGTCGACGTGAACATCGTCAACGCCGACGTGCTTGACATAGAGGCGTTCCGCAAATGGAGACCCGAGTATGCCGACGCTGAGTTCATCCTCGAGGAGGGCGACCGTTATGTGTGCGGATGGGCGGTGGAGAAGATGTCCAAGTCCATGTACAACGTCGTCAACCCCGACATGATAGTAGAGAAATATGGCGCCGACACCCTAAGACTCTACGAGATGTTCCTCGGTCCTGTGGAGCAGAGCAAGCCATGGGACACAAACGGCATCGACGGATGCCACAGATTCCTGCGCAAGATGTGGACTCTCTTCTATGACAGCCGCAGCGGCGAGTTCCTGCCGTGCGACGAGCCTGCCACCGCAGAACAGCAGAAGACCATAAACCGCCTCGTCAAGAAGGTCACGGCCGACATAGAGCAATTCTCCTACAACACCAGCGTCGCCGCATTCATGATAGCCGTGGGCGAACTGCTCAAGAGCAAGTGCCGCAACCGCGAGGTGCTGCAAAAACTCGTGGTGCTGATAGCCCCGTTTGCGCCCCACGTGGCAGAGGAGCTGTGGCATGCGCTCGGCAACACGCACACTGTGTGCGACGCCACATGGCCCGTGTGTGAGGAGCAGTGGCTCGTCGAGAACGAGATGCAGCTCACGGTGTCGTTCAACGGCAAGGCGCGCTTCCAAAAGAAGTTCCCCGCAGACGCATCCAACGACGACATACAGGCCGCAGTGCTTGCCGACGAGCAGAGCATGCGCTATATAGGCGACAAGAAAGTGGTGAAGGTGATCGTAGTGCCTAAGAAAATTGTCAACATAGTCATCAAATAACAGTCTCTCATGGCTCACCACTCCACATACAGATGACTCGAGAAGTCGTGCATGTCCCATCCGAGGCCATGGCAGTCTACCATGACACCTCATGACGGGACACGCACGGCTTTTGTGCATCATTATAACTTTTGCACATCAATAACAAAAGAAACAGTAATAGCCCAACTCACACCTTTAGCCTTTGTCCTGCCATACGCGCCAAGGGCAACGCACGACCACCGTGCCTCACGCCATAGGCGACAAGGACAACGCAACATTCATTCAAACACACTTATCTTATGAAAAACCACGAACTGATAATGCAGGAAGTCAAAGACTACATGTGGATCACATTCGGTCTCCTGCTCTATACCTTTGGCTGGACCGTCTTCCTGCTGCCCTACGAGATAGTGACGGGCGGCGTGACAGGTCTGTCGGCCATCATCTTCTATGCCTCAAGAGTGCCTATAGAGGTGAGCTATTTCATCATCAACTTCTCACTGCTCGTAGTGGCGTTATACATACTGGGCTTCAAGTTCATGATGAAGACCATCTATGCCATCGTCATGCTCTCCGTGATGCTGTGGGCGGCACAAAAGGTGATGACAGACCCCGACGGCAATTTCATTCAGGTGCTTGGCCCGGGCCAGGAGTTCATGTCCCTGGTCATAGGCTGCATCATCACCGGCACGTCGCTGGCCGTGGTGTTCCTGCACAACGGCTCCACGGGCGGCACGGACATCATAGCCGCCGTGGTAAACAAGTTTCATGACTTCTCGCTCGGCACCGTGCTTATCATGGTGGACCTCGGCATCATAGGTAGCTGTCTCTTCATCCCACACTTCGGCACGGAGATAGAAAGATGCCACAAGGTGGTGTTCGGCCTATGCACCATGTGCGTGGAGTGCCTCACCCTCGACTATGTGATGAACGCCCAGCGCGAGTCGGTGCAGTTTCTCATCTTCTCAAAGGAATATAAGAAGATAGCAAAGGCCATCACCAAAAGCACGAGCCACACCCTGACCATACTCGACGGCCACGGCTGGTACACGGGCAACGAGGTGAAGGTGCTGTGCCTCATTGCCAAGAAACGCGAGTCGGTAAAGATATTCCGACTCATCAAGCTCATCGACCCGAGAGCCTTTGTCAGCCAGAGCAGTGTCATCGGTGTCTATGGCGAAGGCTTCGACCAGATAAAGGTAAAGGTTGAAGAAAAACACATAATAGAGCATAACGAGCTGACTGCCGACTCTGATGACGACACAAAAGCGTGACAGCCGCAAAGGCTTACGCGCCTCTCGCGAAGCGGGCGGCAAAAGACGGCTTTCCCATGGAGGAATGGCGGCAACAGAAAGCGGCACTTTAGCAACAGAAAGCGGCACTTTTGACTGGGCAAAAAGGCACTTTTCACAGTCAAAAGTGCCTTTTCAACAAAACTGCCACGGCATGACGCTGTCGTGCGGCACTTCAAGCCAAACATTATCTTGACATGCGGCAAAGACACGACATGCGCCACAAGAAAACATAGTTGCATAACATCCTATAACAAGCACAACATGAACGACAACATCAACGCAGACGGCACACGCAGCATAGTGTTTGCCACAAACAACAGCCACAAACTCACGGAGGCAAGACACATACTCGGCGACAGCATAAGGGTGCTTTCGCTCGCCGACATCGGCTGTCACGAGGACATAGCCGAGACAGCAAACACCCTCGAGGGCAACGCCATAATCAAGGCACGCTATGTCAGCGAGCATTATGGAATAGACTGCTTTGCCGACGACACCGGACTGGAGGTGCCGTCCCTCGGTGGCGAGCCTGGAGTGCGCAGCGCACGCTATGACGACAGCACCGACCACGACTCCGAGGCCAATATGAACAAGCTGTTGCGCAAGCTCGAGGGCAAGGACAACCGCGATGCACAGTTTCGCACCGTCATAGCCCTGCACAGACACGCCGACCACGCCGACATGACACTCTTCGAGGGCATCGTCAAGGGACACATCGCCCGCGAGAGACACGGCAGCGAGGGCTTCGGCTATGACCCCATATTCGTGCCAGAGGGCCACGACAAGACCTTCGCAGAGCTTGGGGCAGACATCAAGGACACCATATCCCACCGTGCCATAGCCATAAGCAAACTGGCGCGCTACATCAAATCACACGACAATGCACATTAGAATCCTACTGCTGCTGTGCGCCGCGCTTGCCACGCTCTCACCACACTGCCGCGCCGCATCCGAGGCAGGCACATGGCACGCCCACATGGCCTATAAGGACATCACCTACATAGCAAAGGGCGGCAGCACCGTCTTCGTGCTGGCCTCGGGCAACCTCTACCACTACGACACCGCCGACGGCAGCATCACCACCTATGACAAAATCAACGCCCTGAGCGACGGCAAAATCAAGTTCATAAGATGGAGCGACGCGGCACAGAGGCTGCTCGTGGTCTATGCCAACGGCAACATGGACATCATCGACCGCAAGGGCGGCGTGACCAACCTCGCCGACTACTACAACAAGACCACGACGCTCGACAAGACCATCAACTATGTCAACGTCTGCGGCGACAGGGCTTTCCTCTCCACCAACTTTGGCGTTGTGGCTGTCAACGTGTCCAACGCCACCATCGCCGACACCTACGTTCTCGGCACGCCTGTCACCTCCGTGGCCATGAGCGGCAACACCCTCTACGCCGCCACCGCCGACAAGGTGCTCGGAGGGCTTGTCAGCGACAACCTCGCCGACAAGTCGCGCTGGACAGTACGCTGCGACAGGGGCTTTACGTGGCTCTTCTGGAAAGACGGCACGCTCCTCGGGGCAAGCAACCGCAACCTCTGCACCATCGACGACAGCGGACAATGCCGACAGCTGTGGACTCCGTGGGCGAGCGACTGTGTCATGACAGACGGTAGCATCATCTTCTTCGGCGGCAACGAGATATATGTCTACCGCTCGCCCAACGACATGAGCATAGTGTGGCACCCCGCCACCGCCATTGCCGTAGACAGAGGCGACGGCTCCTACTGGACCACCGACCGCGACGGCTCTCTCTGCAACATGAGTGTAGACTCACAGCAGGAAGTGAGCATCAGCCTCACGGGACTGCGCCCCGACGGCCCCGACTACAACTGGTTTGGCTTCATGACATTCGCAAACAACCGCCTCTACACCTGCGGCGGCTATCCCACGCGCAAGGCTTGCATACAAATACTTGAAGACGGCGAGTGGCAAGTGTATGACGACAGCTTTGCCACGACACTCAACAACCGCTACTACAACGCCTACTCGCTGGCCATAGACCCTTCCGACCCCGACCACGTCTACATGGGAGCGGAGTCAGGGCTCTATGAGTTCCGCAACGGCACGTTTGTCAAACAATGGAACAAGGACAACGCACCCCTCGGGGCGGCATCATCGAGCCGTCCCTACGACTATACAAAGGTCACCGCCGTGTGCTACACCGCCGACGGCCGCCTCTATGGCTTCAACAGCGAGGCAAAGACCGAGAAACACTCGCTCTTCTCGCTCCTTGACGGCACATGGACCGAACACAACAGCAGCAGCCTGTGGGCAGACAACGAGAAGTCGCTCGCAGGAGTGACTGGCATGATGGAGGACAGCCGCCACCTGCTGTGGTTTTGCAACAATCACCACATCAAACCTTGCCTCGTGGGCTACCAGCAGTCCACCGACGCATTGCAGCTGATAAAAGACATAGTCAACCAAGACGGTGTCAAGTACACCATATTCGGCATCACATGCACCGCCGAAGACCATAACGGCAACATCTGGATAGGCACCGACGTGGGCCCGTTCATGCTTGAGCCGTCACAGATAGGCAGCGACAGCCCCACATTCACGCAAGTGAAGATACCGCGCAACGACGGTACAAACCTCGCCGACTACCTTCTGTCAAACGTGTCCATATCCTGCATCTGCATAGACGGCGCAGGACGCAAGTGGCTCGGCACCAACGGCAACGGCGTCTACCTCATCAGCGAGGACAATATAGAGCAGTTGCAACACTTCACAAGGGACAACTCGCCACTCACAAGCGACAACATAGAGGCCATTGCCATCAACGACCACACGGGAGAGGTGTTTTTCAGCACCGGCGAGGGGCTATGCTCTTATATGAGCGACGCCACACGGCCCAACGAACACATGGACAAGGACAATGTCTATGCCTACCCCAACCCGGTGACACCCGACTACACGGGAATGATAACCGTGTGCGGACTGTCCATGAACGCCGACGTGAAGATAGCCACCGCCAACGGCACCATAGTGGCGCAAGGACGCAGCAACGGAGGCACTTTCAGATGGGACGGACGAGACAGCAGCGGCAAACGCGTGGCCTCGGGCATATATATGGTCATGACGGCAAAGGAAGACGGAAGCAAAGGCACAGTGTGCAAGATAGCCGTGGTCAACTGACAAGGACCGCGGACGGGCTAAGGCCTGCCCTCACACATGCAAAATTGCAGCCTTGCGGCAGCCAAGAAAAGCCTTTGCCGATGACGGCGACACTTGCCAGAGGCAAAAGTGCCGCTTTACGGCAGGCAAAACGCCATTTTACCGACACAAAAGCGGCACTTGACGATCGGGAAGTGCCGCTTTTGTAATGACATGACACACATGCCGATGACATACAGGCATCACGAGGGCAACATCATGCGAGAGATTGGCGTGTGACGGCACTTGTAGCCACACGCCAAGGCCTAAATTTAGGGTTGCGCCTTGCAAGTATTGTCAATTATAATTCGTAACTTTGCACCGATACCCATCAATGACGACAACTATGGCAAAACACCCTCTTTGGAACGACGAATACAGAATATTGCTGCTGGCCATTTACCTGCAAAAACCCGTGGGCGTGAAGTCGCCACACTCGCGACAGCTGGTGGAACTGGCACTGCAGCTGCATGTGCCGCCCAAAATACTGCACAGAGAGATGCAGACGCTTGAAGACAAGGACAAGGTGTCCGTGAGAAAACTGTGGGACACGTATGGCAAAAACCCACGGCGGCTCAACAACGCAGTGAAAAGGCTCAGGGGCATGGACGGCTTTGGCAACGCAGACATGTTCTATGACGGCGTGGACAACAACGACGCACTGGCGGAGGAATACATGCCCGTGTGCGCAGAGTCATGTCTGTCAAGGGCGATGATGGCTATCATTACCAGCCTCTACTTCAGACTCACGCCAAACACCATGGTGACCGAGACACCAGAGGTTATAGACACTGCAAAGCTGCTCGGCATAAAGCCCGAGACCGTAGAGAGCGTGCTGCACTCGCTGCAACAGTTTGACCCAATCGCAAAAAGGGAGAAGACACCCGCCCTGCCGCAGCCCGTGACCGACACCGCACACACGATGTGGCGCATGTTTAACAACATGATGCCCGAAGTGATGGAGAAAAAGGTGGAGCAGTATATGGAGTTTTTCAAATAAGACGGCTCTCTCACACACACTCACGCACCCACTCACACATTAGCAAACATTATTATATCCCCATGGCCCAGAAACTCACACAGACACAGGAGCAGAAGCTGCAACAGGTGCAGCGGCTCTCGCAACAGCAGATGCTGCAAGTGCGACTGCTGGAGATGCCTCTCACAGAGCTGGAGGAGAATATGAACGCCGAGCTTGACGACAACCCCGCCCTCGAGACTGCCTCAAGGGACGACATCACCGACGACAGCCACGCCAACGACTTTGACGACAACGGCCCTGACGACGGCGGCGGCGACAACGGCAGGGGCGAGGACGACTTCATGCAACGCAGCGAGAGGGAAGAAAAGGAGAGCGCGCTCAACGACGCGCTCGAGCGTATGGGCGACGGCGACGACGAGTTGCCGTCTGCCTCCTACTCGACGGCTGCCGACGGCAACTCAGCCGACTATGAGGAGATGATGTATGGCGACACGGTGTCGTTTTATGACAGACTGAAGGAACAGATGGGCGAGACGGAGCTGTCTGACAGGCAACACGACATCATGGAGTATGTCATCGGCTCGATAGACAGCGACGGCCTGCTGCGCAAGGACAATGACACCATCGCCGACGAGCTGGCCATCTATCACGGCATCGACTGTGACACGCAGGAGATAGAGTATGTGATAGGGGTGTTGCAGGGTTTTGACCCGGCAGGCATAGGCGCAAGGGACTTGCAGGAGTGTCTGCTGCTGCAAATAGAGCGCAAGCCCGACAGCCTCGTCAAGAAACTCATGCGCAAAGTGGTGAAAGACTATTTTGAAGAGTTCACAAAAAAACATTTCGACAGAATACACAGCGCGCTCGGCACCGACCGTGACACCACGGCAGAGGTGATTGAGGAGCTGAGGAGGCTCAACCCGAAACCCGGATCGGCCCTCGGCGAGACGGAGGGACGAAACATGCAACAGATAACGCCCGACTTCATTGTGGACACCGACGACAACGGCAACATAAGTCTCGCTCTCAACAACGGCAACATGCCCGAACTGAGGGTGTCGCCGTCTTTCGCGGAGCTGATGGAGGCCTATCGCAACAACAGGACGACCATGTCAAAGCGTGACAAGGAGGCTCTGCTCTATGCCAAGGAGAAGGTGGAGAGGGCGAAAGGCTACATCGAGGCGGTGAGAGTGAGGCAACGCACTCTCACAACCGTGATGCAGGCCATCATCGACTGGCAAAGGAAGTTCTTTGAAGACGGCGACGAGGGCGACCTCAAGCCCATGATACTTAAAAATATCAGCGAAAAGACGGGGCTGGACATCTCTACGGTGTCACGGGTGAGCAACGTGAAGTATGCGCAGACCAGATGGGGCTGCTTTCCACTGCGCTTCTTCTTCAGCGACGGCTATACTACCGACGGCGGCGAGGAGCTGTCGACGCGCAAGATAAAGCTCGCGCTGAAGGAAATCATCGACAACGAGGACAGCAAGAGACCTCTCAGCGACGACGCCATCACCAAACGGCTCAGCGAGATGGGCCTGCCCATAGCCAGACGCACCGTGGCAAAATATAGAGAACAGCTCGGGCTGCCCGTGGCAAGGCTCAGAAGACACTGAAGACACGCCGTGCGACATATATACATGCGTGGGAGAGGCGTGGGAGAGAATGTTATATATGTGAGGGATATACTTGTTTTAGTGAGAGAGAGAAGAGAGAGCATGAAAGAGAAAAACATAATAATAGCGGCAAGGCTGTTGAGCATGGTGTTCACGCCGTTTTATCTCTCCTTTGTGGGGATAGCGGCTCTTTTTGCGTTCAGCTGGCTCAGCATGATGCCATGGAGGTATAAGCTCAACGTGCTTGGACTGGTGTATCTGTTCACCATACTTCTGCCCACGCTGCTCATTCACTTCTATCGCAACTGGCACGGGTGGACGCTCATTGAGCTTGGCAAAAAGGAGAGGCGCATAGTGCCTTACCTGCTGTCGATACTGAGCTATTTTGCATGCCTCTGCGTGATGCACAGCCACAGTCTGCCGCATCTGATGGGCAGCATACTGCTGGCGGCTCTCGCCATACAGATTGTCTGCTCGGTCATTAACGTGTGGTGGAAAGTCTCTACTCACACGGCAGCCATAGGCGGCGTGGCTGGAGCGTTGCTCGCCTTTGCCATGATTTTCGGCTTTAACCCCATAGCATGGCTGTGCGTGGTGATAACACTCGCTGGCATGGTGGGGTCAGGACGCATGATACTGAGACAACACTCGCTGGCGCAGGTGACAACGGGCTTTGTGGTGGGTCTCGCCACCGCCTTTTATGTCGTGATGTTCGCATGAGGGCCGTGTGTGAACGGCATGAGAGTCGGGTAAAAACGGCAGGAGAGTCATACTAAAACGGCATGACGGCAAAGAGGAAACGACACGTCCCTGTATCATGAACGGCACTACGCCAAGATTTTTTTCATAACTATCATTCATAAAAAAAGACATGACAAACAAGAAGATGACACCATTGGTCAGCATTATCATGGGCAGCACAAGCGACATGCCCGTAATGGAAAAAGCCTGCAAGTTTCTCAACGACATGCAAGTGCCGTTTGAGGTGAACGCACTGTCGGCACACCGCACGCCCGATGCCGTGGAAGCCTTTGCCAAAGAGGCAAAACAGCGCGGCATAAAGGTCATCATAGCAGCGGCAGGCATGGCGGCAGCACTGCCAGGAGTGATAGCTGCAAGCACCACACTGCCCGTCATAGGCGTGCCAATCAAGGGTATGCTCGACGGACTGGACGCTATGCTCTCCATAATACAGATGCCGCCGGGAATACCCGTGGCTACGGTGGGCGTGAACGCCGCAATGAACGCAGCCATACTCGCCTGCGAGATGATAGCTCTGTGCGATGAGGACGTGGCAGGCAAAATGGCGGCCTATAAAGCAGGACTCGGCGACAAGATAGTAAAGGCCAACAAGGAACTGGCGTCCATAGACTACGAGTATAAGACCAACTGACCATAAGGCAACTCCACCTCTGCTGCATGACGCATGACACGCGGCACACTCGACAAGCCTCTCATGACACATGGGACAGGCGACACGACGCATGTGCAGGCGGCTCATGACGTACGCGAAAAAACGCTTGGCTTATAGGGCAGGCGGCTCATGGCAGAACAAACAATACATTGTGTATATATAAATAAGGTATAGCCATAATAGAATTAAGGTATTGCCACATATAAAAAAGGTATAGTCCGATGACAGACATATTCAACTACAGACGGCGCGCCGCGTCTGCCGTGCATGTGGGCGGCGTGACCATGGGCGGCAGCGAGCCTATAAGGGTGCAGTCGATGACCACCGCCAACACCAACGACACAGAGGCTTGCGTGGAGCAGGCCATGCGCATCGTGGAGGCTGGCGGCGAGCTGGTGAGACTCACCACTCAGGGACGGCGCGAAGCCGAGAACCTCAGAAACATCAACGCCGCCCTGCGCTCCAAAGGCATAGACACGCCTCTCGTGGCAGACGTGCATTTCAACGCAAACGTGGCTGACACGGCGGCTCTATACTCCGAGAAGGTGAGAATAAACCCCGGCAACTATGTAGACCCCGCACGTGTGTTCAAAAAGATAGATTATACCGACGAGGAGTATGCCGCGGAGCTTGAGAAGATAGAGGCACGCCTCGTGCCGTTCATAAACATCTGCAAGGCCAACAACACCGCCGTGAGAATAGGCGTGAACCACGGCTCGCTCTCCGACCGCATCATGTCGCGCTATGGCGACACGCCCGAGGGCATGGTGGAGAGCTGCATGGAGTTTCTGCGTATATTCAGGAAAGAAGACTTCCACAACGTGGTCATATCTATCAAGGCCTCAAACACAGTGGTCATGGTGCGCACAGTGAGGCTGCTCGTGAGCGAGATGGAAAAGGAAGACATGCACTATCCGCTGCACCTCGGAGTGACAGAGGCGGGCGAGGGCGAGGACGGACGCATCAAGAGCGCGGTGGGAATAGGCGCGCTGCTCGCCGACGGCATAGGCGACACGGTGAGAGTGAGCCTCAGCGAAGAGCCGGAGGCAGAGATACCCGTGGCAAAGCACCTCACGCAATATGTGACGCAGCGTGAGGGACACATGATGATACCGGGCGAGGCCGCACCTGCCTTTGACTACATCAGACCCTCACGACGGCCCACCAAAGCCGTGGCAGACATAGGCGGCGACAACGTGCCGACGGTGATGGTGTCGCAACTGGCACACGACGGCAACACCGCCTACAGGCTCGACATGACTCCCGACTATATCTACTGTGGCTCATGCCTGCCCGAAAGGCCTGCCGAGGGACAGAAATACATCGTCGACTTCAACGCCTATAAGGGCGAGGCAAACACCTACCCCATCTTCCCGCACAACGCCATGCCCTTCCTGACGGCGGTAAAGGCAGACGTGAAGTTTCTCGTGCTGCAATATGGCGTAAACGTGGAGGAATATGCGGCCTGTCTCAAACGCCACCCCGAAGTGGTGGTGGTCGTGATGAGCCGACATCAAAACAAGCTCGGCGAACAGCGTGCCTTAGTGCATGAGATGTGGCGGAGCGGCGTGACCAACCCCGTAGTGTTCGCGCAGATGTACAGCCACACGACCACGGAGAAAGCCGACTTGCAGCTCGAGGCCGCCGCCGACATGGGCGCGCTCATGATTGACGGGCTGTGTGACGGACTATGGCTCATGAACGACGGGGACATTGCCGACGCAGACATTGCAGAGACGGCCTTTGGCATACTTCAGGCGGCAAGGCTGCGCACATCGAAGACTGAATATATATCATGCCCGGGATGCGGACGCACTCTCTATGACCTGCGCTCAACCATAGCGCGCATCAAGCATGCCACCGCCCACATGAAAGGGCTGAAGATAGGCATCATGGGGTGCATAGTGAACGGGCCGGGCGAGATGGCCGACGCCGACTATGGCTATGTGGGCGCAGGACCCGGCAGAATATCGCTCTACAAGCAGAAGACCTGCGTGGAAAAGACCATTCCCGAGGAGGAGGCGGTGGAGCATCTGCTGAGACTCATTGAACACGACCACGGCAACGCAGGCAAATAAAAAGGCCTGGGCACTGTTGCAGGGCAACGGGCGGCACACCCCAGCCATGGCAATGACGGCGGCAGACACGTCAAGAGCCTATGCTGGCCACACGCCGTCCCTCGCCCCACAACCTGCCTTAACGCCTCACTTCATCCTTGGCGCACTAACGCACAAGCACAGGGCTTATGCGCAAAAGAAGAAGAGGCTCTTTCCTGAACAGAAAGAGGCACTTTCGCATAGGAAAAGAGGCTCTCCACACGCGCAAAGTGGCTCTTTGGCTAACGCAAAGAGCCACCTTGCAAACGTAGGGGCAACACCCATATACACGACACTAATATATAAGCAACTAAAGACACGCACACGACACTAATATGTGCCTGCGCACACAAGCGCACGGCACACGTGTATATATACGACAAATACACGCACACTATACTGACACGCACACACGACACTAACATACACTTCTTTATAAACGGCAAATATTTATGACACAATCTTTCAGGGACCTTTTGACCATTCTCAACCAATTGGACGAGAGCCTGCTGCTGTGGCTTAACTCTATGAACAGCCCATTGCTTGACCCCGTGATGTGGCTATTAAGCGACAGATGGGTGTGGATACCATTCTATATGGTGCTGACCTATATCGTGATGAGACGCTACACGTGGCGGCACGGACTGCTGTGCCTCACTCTCGTGGCCCTGCTCATAACCCTGAGTGACCAGACATGCGCCACAGTCATACGCCCCCTTGTCATGAGGATGCGCCCCACCACTCCCGACAACCCCATCTCGCACATCGTACACACCGTCAACAACTACCACGGAGGCAGATATGGCTTTCCCTCATGCCACGCCGCCAACACCTTTGCCCTCACCGTGTTTCTCTCGCTCTACCTGCGACGCACGGGCATGACCATACTGCTGGTGACATGGGCCGCGGTGGTGAGCTACTCGCGCATATATCTCGGGGTGCATTATCCCGGCGACATTCTATGCGGCCTCTGCATAGGCTCGTTCTATGCCCTGTGTCTGCATGGCGTGTATCGGCTGGTGTCACGACTACATTTCATGCCTGCATACCGCACGGCACGTTAAAGTATTCTAAATAGACCGCCCTCTCAAAAGATATGGGTAACTTTGCGGTTTGTAAAAAAAGCAAAACCAATGAGCCTTACAAACATAATACGCATGGCGTTCCTGCCAAGACAGCACAGCCTGCAACGCCATTACAGCAGTCCCGAAGCATTGCAGCAAGAGGCCATGACTCGTCTCGTGAAGAGGGCGGCAGACACGCAATATGGCAAAAGCCACATGTTCAACAGCATCGGCAGCTATGAATCCTTTGCCAAGAACGTGCCTGTAAACACCTATGAGGAACTCAAGGACTACATCGACCGCATGAGACACGGCGAAGCCGACGTGCTGTGGCCAGGCAAGGTGAGATGGTTTGCCAAGTCTTCAGGCACAACCAACGACAAGAGCAAGTTCATACCCGTGTCTGACGAGGGGCTGAGGCGCACGCACTACCGAGGAGGCACAGACGTGGTGGCACTGTATATGAGAAACAACCCCAAGAGCCGCATGTTTGACGGCAAGGGACTCATACTCGGAGGCAGCCACTCGCCCAACTACAACGTGGCAGGCTCAATAGTGGGCGACCTGAGCGCGATACTCATAGAAAACATCAACCCCCTCGTGAACCTCATAAGGGTGCCTGACAAGAAGACAGCCCTGCTCGCCGACTTTGACATCAAGAGAGACCGCATAGCAAGAGCCACTCTCAATAAGAACATCACCAACATCTCGGGAGTGCCGTCGTGGATGATGAGCGTGATGGTGAGGGTGCTGGAGCTGTCGGGCAAAAAAAACATAAGCGAAGTGTGGCCCAACCTCGAGGTGTTCTTCCACGGGGGCATAGCCTTCACGCCCTATCGCAGCCTCTATGAGCAGATGATACCATCTGCAAACATGCACTATATGGAGACCTACAACGCCTCGGAGGGCTTCTTTGGCATACAGGACGACCCCAATGACAGTTCCATGCTGCTGATGCTCGACTATGACGTGTTCTATGAGTTCCTGCCTATGGACGAATTTGACTCCGACCACCCCAACATAGTGCCTCTCGAGGGCGTGGAGACTGGCAGAAACTATGCCATGCTCATCTCCACGTCGTGCGGACTGTGGAGATATATGATAGGCGACACGGTGAAGTTCACGCAAAAACGTCCCTACAAGTTTGTCATCACGGGACGCACCAAATATTTTATCAACGCCTTTGGCGAGGAACTCATACAGGACAACGCCGAGAAAGCCCTGGCATACGCCTGCAAGCTCACAGGAGCGGAGGTGAGGGAATATACCGCGGCTCCAGTCTACATGGACTCCAACGCCAAGTGCCGCCACCAGTGGCTCATAGAGTTTGTCAAGGAGCCAGAGTCAACGGAGAGGTTTGCACAACTGCTCGACCAGCACCTGCAAACCGTCAACAGCGACTATGAGGCAAAGCGTTTCGGAGACATCACGCTGCAACACCTCGAGGTGATAAAGGCACGCCAGGGACTGTTCTATGACTGGCTCAAGGCAAAAGGCAAGCTGGGAGGACAGCACAAGGTGCCGCGACTGTCAAACAACCGCAACAACATAGAGCAGATGCTGGCTCTCAACGACACGCCACACTTAACCGACAATGACGCATGACAAGACTTCTTATCACAACTCTCATCATAGCGATGGCCTGCGTGTCTTGCGCCAAGATGGGAAGACCCGACGGGGGATGGTATGACGAGACTCCGCCACACGTCATAGGCGCAACGCCGGCAGACAGAGCCACCGGGGTGAAGACAAAGAGGGTGAGAATATTGTTTGACGAATATATCAAGCTCGACAACGCCACGGAAAAGGTGGTGGTTTCGCCGCCGCAGCTCGAACAACCCGAGATAAAGACCATGGGCAGAAGCATAGAGGTGACACTGCAAGACACACTCAAGCATGACGTGACCTACACTATAGACTTCTCTGACGCCATCTCCGACAACAACGAGGGCAACCCCCTCGGCAACTATACCTACAGTTTCTCTACTGGCAACAGCATAGACACGCTGCAGGTGTCGGGCTATGTGTTGCAGGCAGAAGACCTCGAGCCTGTCAAAGGCACGCTCGTGGGACTCTATGACTATGCCGACGACTCCACTTTTGTGAGCGCGCCCATGCTGAGAGTGGCTCGCACCGACTCGCGCGGCTTCTTCTCCATCAAGGGAGTGTCGCCCGGCGACTACCGCATAAACGCTCTCAACGACATGGACGGCGACCTGTGCTTCTCGCAAAAGGGCGAGCGCATAGCCTTCAGCGACCGTAAGGTGACCCCATCGTGCGCCCCGGCCTTCAGACAAGACACTCTGTGGCTCGACTCGCTGAGGATAAGGTCTATTGAACGTGTACCCTACACGCGCTTCATGCCCGATGACATAGTGCTGCTTGCCTTTTGCGAGACCGTCACCGACCGCCATTTCCTAAAGGCAGAGCGCAAGACACCAGAGGCTTTCTCGCTGTTCTTCAGCTACGGCCACACGCAGCTGCCGCAAATCAAGGCTCTCGACTTTGACGACAGCCGCGGATATGTCATAGAGCACACCGCCACGAATGACACCATAACCTATTGGCTCAGAGACACGGCTCTCGTCAACCGCGATACGCTCAGCATAGAGATGACATATATGGGCACCGACACGCTCGGATGCCTCATAAGCATGACCGACACGCTGCAACTGCTGGCCAAGACTTCCTATGAACAAAGGCTAAAGGACAAAGCCAAGGAGGAGGAGAACTGGCTCAAGATACAGGAAAAGAAAAAAAAGAAGGGACAACCCTATGACTCCATAATGCCGCAAAGGCTCGTGAAGCCCAGAATATACGTGGAGAACACGCTCGACCCCGACCGTAGCATAGTGTTTGAGTTTGAAAGACCGCTCGCAAAGATTGACTCCACAAAGATACACCTCTATGCCAAGATCGACACGCTGTGGTGCGAGACTCCCATAGCGTTCTCGCCGACAGGCAAAGACGCTCCCGACAGCACGGCAAGGCCAAGGGCGGCATCGCCACGCTTGTTTGAGCTGATTGCAGAGTGGCAGCCAGGCACGGAATATAGCCTCGAACTCGACTCCATGGCCTTTGAGGACATCTACGGACTCGTCTCTCCCAAGCGCAAACACGGCTTTAAGGTGAACGCCCTGGAGGACTATGCCACCGTCATGTTCACCTTTGACAACACGCAAGGACAGCAAATGGTGGTGGAACTGCTCAATGCGCAGGACGCAACCGTGAAGCGTGCCACCGTGGAGGACGGCACGGCACAGCTGTTTTTCATAAAGCCAGGCACCTACTATGCACGTCTCTTCATAGACAGCAACGCTAACGGCACGTGGGACACGGGCGAATATGCCACAGGACGGCAGCCTGAGACCGTGTTCTACTATCCGAGGGAGATAGAGTGCGTGGCTAAGAGGGACGCGACGCTGCATTGGGACCTCAACGGCACTCCCCTGCAACGACAGAAGCCCGACACAGTGAAGAAACAAAAGGCCGACAGCGTGCGCAAGACGAGAATGAGAAACGCCGAAAGGGCAAGAAAGCTGGGCATAGCCTATGGAGAATGACACATATTATATATAATAAGGTACAAGCATGAAGCATATCATAAGACTGATGTGCCTGATGATAGCCTTGACAGTGTGCCACACGTCGTCGCAGGCGCAATGCACATTCAAGAACACGGCATTCAACTCAGGCGAATACCTCACCTACAACCTCTACTTCAACTGGCAGTTTGTGTGGGTAAAGGTTGGCAACGCGTCAATGTCCACCGTGCAGAGCAACTATCACGGCACGCCTGCCTACAGAGCGTCGCTCACCACGCGCACATCGCAAAAAGCCGACGGCTTTTTTGTCATGAGAGACACGCTGCTGTGCTATAACTCGCTCGCCCTCGAGCCGCTCTACTATCGCAAAGGCGCACGAGAGGGCAAGAGATATACCGTGGACGAGGCTTTCTATACCTATCCCAACGGACACATACAGCTGAAACAGCACCGACAGAGGCACGACGGCACGCACGACTGGAAGACTTCAACGCCGGGCGAGTGTGTCTATGACATGCTGAGCATATTTCTGAGGGCAAGGTCGTTCAACCCCGAGGGATGGAAAAAGGGACATAAGGTGAAGATACCCGTGTCTGACGGCACGAAGATACAGCAGGCCGTGCTGGAATATGGCGGCAAGACCAACGTCAAGGCCGACAACGGCAAGAAATACAGCTGCCTGCAACTGTCCTACAAGGAGCTTGAGAAAGACGGCAAGTACAAGGAGATAGTGAGGTTCTATGTCACCGACGATGCCAATCACGTGCCTGTGAGGCTCGACATGTTCCTCAAGTTTGGCAGCGCAAAGGCCTTCCTCGTCAGCATGAAAGGCGTGAGGCATCCCGTCACATCAATAAAATGATGAAAAAAACGCGGTATATACCGTGTGTCCTCATCAAAGGCAAAGTGAAAAGACGGGAGACCTGCCACCTGTTTTCATTAAAGACAATACACAACCCCCAAAACCACATAGCTATATACACATGCGACGCACACTAATCCTGCACTTCATACTCTGCACACTCATGCTCTGCTCATGCTCACGCACGGGCGAGACAAGTCCCGGACGACACCGCGCAAAGACATTTACCGACGAGGTGAGGCTGGCATACACTCCCGTGAAAGACCAAGGCAACAGTCACCTCTGCTGGGCATACGCCATGCTCTCAACAATAGAGACCGAACACATACAGATGGGCGACTCGGTGCATCTCTCCGTGGACTATGTGGTGCGCAAGCTGCTTGCCGAGCAGGCACGATGCCACTTCCTCTCCTATGGCTATGACCGCGTGACGCTCAGAGGCACAATGCCGCTGCTGCTGAGACTCATCAACGAATATGGCATACTGCCCTACCACTCCTACAACAGACCCGGACTCAACTATGAGGCCCTGTGCAAGCGCATAGTGCAGATTTCAAACACCTGCAACGACATGGCTCTGCTCGGCGAGCGCACGGAGCGTATGCTCGACCAGCGCATAGGACACCTGCCTAACAACGTCTATATGCTGGGGGCGGAATACACGCCGCAGGAGTTTGCACACAGCGTGTGCATGAGGGGCGAATACATAGCCATGACGAGCTTCACGCACCACCCATTCGGCGATGCCTTCATACTCGAGATACCCGACAACTACTCCGACGAGGTTTTCTATAACGTGCCGATAGACATACTGATGCAAAGAATGGAAAACTCGCTGCGCAAGGGACACCCCGTGTGCTGGGAGGGAGACGTGACAGAGCCGGGATTCTCATTTGAGAAGGGCATAGCCGACACACCACGCAGGCAGCCATGCACACAGCAGCAGAGGCAAAGGGAGTTTGAGAGGCGCAACACCACCGACGACCATTGCATGTCGCTGATAGGACTGGCTCACGACGACAAAGGCAAAAAATATTTCATCGCCAAGAACTCCTGGGGCAAGAACAACCCCTATGGCGGACTGATGTATCTGTCGGAAAACTACGTGAGAGAGAAGACCATAGCCATCGTGGTAAAGAACATTAACATGTGACGTACATGTAAAAGTGGCACTTTAGGACAAGAAAAGTGGCTCTTTGGATATACAAAAGTGGCTCTTTGGAATAGCAAAAGCGGCACTTTGGTATATATAAAGAAAAGCTCCTTTGCCATAACACCAAGAAGCACGCCACCACACACAGCCATCAAAGAAACAACAACAAACATAACATCACCTGACATCATGCAACAAATACTTTGGATATACAACACCCTGTCAAGAAGCAAGGAAGTGTTCAAACCCCTGAACGCCCCCAACGTGGGCATGTATGTGTGCGGACCGACCGTCTATGGCGACCCGCACCTTGGACACGCACGCCCTGCCATCACCTTTGACATACTTTACAGATACCTCAAGCACCTCGGCTACAAGGTGCGCTACGTGCGCAACATCACCGATGTGGGACATCTGGAACACGATGCCGACGAGGGCGACGACAAGATAGAGAAGAAGGCACGCCTCGAACAGCTCG
>CAMGFM010000005.1 GCA_946055365.1 uncultured Prevotella sp.
GCCGGAGAGCATTCTCAAGCCCACACGCATCCTCAAGGGCGCAAAGGTTTACTTCGTGACTCGTAACCTCTTCACCATAACAGGCTACACTGGCTATGACCCCGAGGTAGACGGATTCTCTACAATTGGTGACTATCCGAACACTCGCCAGTTCTCATTCGGTGCTCAGTTAACATTCTAATAGTCAAACAACGCGTAACTCAAGAATTTCAAGAATATGAAAAAGATATATTTGATGATGTTTATGGCGGCCGGCCTTCTCGCATCTTGCGAGCTGGAAACGGAGCCTAAGGGCTATCTTCCTGACGAGGGAGCACTCGCGGTTCCTGCCAACTTCAAGGCTGCACGCGTAAACCTCTACACCAGCATGAAGTCTATGGTCAGCAACAGGGCATTCAACATGGTGCCGGAGTTGCAGGCAGACTATTTCAATGCCGTTTCTGGCTTCTCAAATTCATACAGTGCCTCACACAGATGGGAGGCTACCACACAGACAGGCGAGTATGCAAGTGTCTATGGAGGCTGTCAGGGAGGCATAATGATAGCCAACTGGATTATCGACGGCTATAATTCGGCAGACGTAAACAACGAAAACGTGTTCCCTAAGAACCCTACCTCAAACGGAAAGATTGACACCGATGCCGGTCTTCTCGTGGCACGCAAGGCAAAGGGCGAGGCTTTCTTCACTCGCGCTTACTGCATCTTCCAGCTCGCGCAGTACTTCTGCGCAGCCTATGACCCCGCCACTGCCGACAACGCCAACACCGGCGCGTCCTACATGCTGCATTACAAGCCGTCAACACCAGAGAACGAGTATCCGGGACGCAACACTCTCAACCAGACCTACCAGCAGGTGTATGACGATCTTGACTCTGCGGCTCTCTATATTAATCAGGCAGGTGTGGCCAACTGCCCCTACGTGTCTGTAGAAGCCATCAACGCGCTCCGCGCACGTGTGGCTCTCAGCAAGGGCGACTGGCAGATAGCTCTCGACAATGCCGAGCCTCTCATCGACGGCGGCAACTACTCGCTTGCCCTGTCTGACATTGAGCTG
The DNA here is from genome assembly GCA_946055365.1 of uncultured Prevotella sp. Classification (GTDB taxonomy): domain Bacteria; phylum Bacteroidota; class Bacteroidia; order Bacteroidales; family Bacteroidaceae; genus Prevotella. The sequence goes on from CAMGFM010000005.1 coordinate 1,055, forward strand.
GAGAACATGTATCTCTACGACAGCTACAACGTGGGCTCTCCCTACACAGGTGTCAACGAGTCGCTCTTTACCCTCACTTTCGGCTCTTCAGCAGAGCTTGGAGGACAGCAGGGCTACAACTATCTGCCCTATCAGGAGGGCAAGGCTCCTGACTATCTGCCCACGAAGTCATTGCTCGATCTCTATAGCGAGGACGACTATCGCCTTGCCGCTATATTCCTTGAGAAGACTATCGCCACCACAACGGGTACTGCCGGCACCGTAAAGATGTTCAACAAGTTCCCCGACCACGGCATCTGGTATCTGCAGCTGATGAGCGAGGGCTCTCGCTTTGTTCATGAGCCCATGATGTTCCGCATTGCCGAGATGTATCTCATCGCTGCGGAGGCAAGCATCAACCTCAACAAGCTCAAGCTGGCCAAGTCTTATCTTGAGGACTTGCAGGATGCTCGCAACTATGACTACTCTGGCGCAGACCATAGCACTGCCGAGGGTCTCTATGCTGACCTTAAGGACGAGCGTGTGCGCGAGCTTGTGGGCGAGGGATTCCGTCTTTTCGACATCAAACGCTGGCATCTGCCCGTGGCACGTGGCGTGCAGCAGCAGCGCGATCTGTGCAGCCTGCCTGGCCCGAACACCACTGACCTCTACCGTGCGGCTGATGACAACCAGCTCACTTGGCCTATACCTAAGCAGGAGATGGATGTCAACAAGAACGTCAAGCAGAATCCGGGCTGGTAATATCCAAGGTCACATCATCTAATACACACAAGCTGCGCCTGCACCGCGCCTCTCGTGCGGTGCGGACGCAAAACAAGAACTTTTTTTTAAGAAAGGAACATAAACATGAAATCAATAAAATTTTTCATGCTTGCGACAGCTGCGCTTCTTGGCTTTGCTTCTTGTAGCGATGACGAGAGCTACAACTCCAATTCTGCCACAACAATAGAGTTTGAGCAGTCTGCCGTGGAAGTAGACGAGAACACCAACATCTTCAACTTGCCGGTGAAGGTGACCGGCGTGCGCAACGGCGACGTGCGCTTCCGCGTGTCAGTGTCAGAGACAGGCGCAAGCCCTGCCGTAAAGGACGTGAACTACATGCTCACAAACGATGTCATCTGCCTCAAGAAAGACGATCTCAGCAACGCTCAGGTAAATGTTGAGATCAAGGCCGTTGACGACCGCATGATGAACGACGACCGCACATTCATCGTGACCATCGAGGAAGTGCAGGGCGCAACTCTCGGCGCAAACAAGTCTGTCACTGTCACACTTAAGGACAACGACACCTCTTTCTTCAACATCTTCAGCGGTGAGTGGAAGATTACGGGTACGTTTGAATGGACAGAGGAAGACAAGGTATATACCAAGGAGTTCAGCCAGAACATGTCTATCTCCTCACCCTCTGGCGACATGTTCGAGTATCAGCTCTGGGCTTACATCGCAAGCTGGGACGTTCCTGGCATACCTATCACGCTCTCTTATGAGTTCCCGTTGCAGTACAAGTACAACAAGTCACGCAAGGAGGGCTCTATCGCCTTTGTCGCTTACGAGACAGCGTCCTATCTTGACGCTTACGGACTCGGATGGTCATTTGTGAAGTGGAACAGCGAGACTGGCGAGGCAGCCAAGGGCAACCCCACCGCATCATGGAAACCCACAGAGGACAACTCTACTCCCGACGAGCTTGACTTCAGCGACGGCGACATCGCCCTCATGGAGACAGTGGGTGGCGCAGGCATGAACTATGGCTGCGTGCTTAAGAACGTGAAGATCAAGCGTCGCCTCAAGTAAGCGTCTGTCCATGACGGCATGTGACCGCGCGGCAGCTGCGCACGGCACGCATGACTCATAACAATGGCGGGCTGACAGAACACACAACGGTTCTGTCAGCCCGCCTTTTCGTTTTTTTTGCATGTGAGAGACATCAAGTTGTCTCCTTGCGTTGCTTGGTTTTTCATTTATTATATGTATTTTTGCAAAATCAATGCAACGTGCGTGTCATGTCCGTGCCGTCCTGTCCGTGGCGGCGGCTCACGACAAGGCGGTGACAGCCATCTTGACACGCATGACATTAGGCAGAAAACAACAAAAAAGGCAAAAAAATATCAACATGACTATGAAAAAGAACATTCTCCCCTTGGCTTTGCTGCTCGGGCTGTCCATGTCCATGACAGCGCGTGACCGCAGTGTGGCCGAAATGCGTCAGGCGGCAGCCGGCGCACTCACCAACCGTATGGGCGCAAACGCATCTGCCGTCAACCCACAGTCGCTGCAGATACTCAGCAAGCAGTCCAACCTCACCGTGCTTGGCAACGGCAGCGGCTTTGCGGTCATCGCCAATGACGACACGTTTGACGCTGTGCTCGGCTATACCGACTCTCCGTTCAGCACTACGTGCAACGTGCCAGCATTCCAGTGGTGGATGCAGGCCATGGACCAGTCTTTGCAGGCTGCGGCGGACAACGGCACCGGCAACGTGACAGTCAGCCGCGCCCCGGGCTACAAGACATCCGTTGCGCCCCTCATCTCAGCCCTCTGGGGTCAGGACGAGCCGTTCAACAACATGACCCCCGTGTATGTGGATGGCGGCAAGGAGACGCACTATGTCACTGGCTGCGTGGCCACTGCCATGTCCATGATACTTGCCTACCACAAATATCCCGTCAGTGGCGAGGGTTCACGCTCCTATGTGTTCACCCCCGGCGACGGCACGTCATCGGCACAGACGCTCAAGGCCGACTTTGAGAACACCGTCTATGACTATGACAACATGCTCGATGTCTACACTGAGGGCGAATACAACGAGACACAGGCCAACGCAGTGGCCACGCTCATGTCTCACTGCGGCATATCCGTCAAGATGACCTACACCAAGGACGGCAGCGGCGCATATACTGCCGACGCTTGTCGCGCCTTGCGCAAGTATTGGCGCATGAACCCCGACATCAAGTTCTTCTCGCGCACTTTCTTCCCCGTAGACGAGTGGGTCAACAAGCTCTATTGCGAGCTCAGCGACGACTGTCCCATACTCTATGGAGGGCAGTCGCAGAGCGGCGGACACGAGTTTATACTCGACGGCTATGACGAAGAGGGACTCTTCCATGTCAACTGGGGATGGAGAGGTGAAGGCAATGGCTACTTTGACATCGCAAAACTCAACGGCTACAGCTCAGGACAGGAGTTTGTAGAGATGCGCACGGCTGAGGACACTCGCTACAAGGGTGGCTATTACAGCGTGTGGGGACTCAAAGACAACGTCAAGATGGCAAAGTCTGGCTCTACACAGATCAAGGTCAACTGCACCGCCATCTACAACATGGACGTTGACGACTTCTCGGGCGACATTATCATCATGGCAATGAACCAGGAGACGGGCGCGCTCAAGAGAGTTGGCACCGTGGCGAGCATCAACCGCATAGCCACTTACAACGGCACGACCGTCAGCGATGCCCTTGCCAGCATCGGCACGCTCTCCGACGGCACCTACAGGCTCTATCTCGCCAGTCTCTCAAAGGACGAGACCGACGCACAGCCCATAAGAAGCTCCGAGGGAGTGTGCAACAGCTACATCCTCACCGTTGAAAACGGCGCGACAGCCTCTCTCAAGATAGACAAGAGCGGCAACTGGACGGGCATAGAGAGCGTGGTGGCTGCCGACGACAGCGACAACAGCTACAACACAGTGCGTGTCTATGACTGCTCGGGACGCGAGGTCTACTCCGCCGACAGGTCTGCTTTCAGGCTCTCTGACGTGCCTGCAAGCGGTGTGCTTGTGATAAAGAAGGGCGCAAATGCCATCAAGGTAGTCAAGTAAAAGGCTGCCAGCGTTTCAGGCGGCGCAGGTCTTGTGCGCCGCAGGGCATAATGTCCACACACATAAGGGCCGTATTCTTCGGGCAGAAGCCCACGTGAGAATACGGCCTCTCTTGTGTCTGTGTGTGGGCGGCGACGCTTTACGGCAAGGACATGCCGCCTTTGCGAATGACAATAGGCGGCATGTATAAAGGGTTGTGCCTGTTCGTAAAACGCCAAGTGCCTCTTCACGTGTGCCAAAGTGCCACTCTGCGCTCGCCAAGTGCCTCTTTGCCCATGCCAAAGTGCCGTTTTACATGCGCCAAGTGCCACTTTTCTGTGGCATAAGAGCCGCTTTGTGATAGGTGTGGTCGTGTCTCGTGAGCGAGTGTCTGTGTCACAGTCTCGTTTTTTTTAATTAAACAAAAAAATTCTTCAAACAAAAGTTTGCTTTCTGCCTTTTTTGCCGTATTTTTGCATAATATTAGTTACACAAAGGACAAAAAGCCTTTTTCTCAAAGGCAGTCACGCCTCTGGGCAAAGTCACACTAAATACCTAACAATTATGCAGACAAGATGTCACATCTCTTTGCTCCCCCACAAGCAGGCGGAGAAATATGGGGAGCGCGAGGCTTTCACGTATAAGGAATTTGGCGGGGAGTCGTGGAAAAAGATGACCTACAACCGCTTCTCGCAGTTAGTAAAGCAGGCCAGCAATGCCTTGCTGAACCTCGGCATGAAGCCCCAGGAGAGCGTTGGCGTCTTTGCTCAGAACTGCATCGAGTATCTGGTGTCAGACTTTGGCGCATACGGCATACGTGTAGTCTCCGTGCCGTTTTATGCCACGTCATCCGAGCAGCAGATACAGTACATTGTCAACGACTCATCCGTGAGAATACTCTTCGTGGGCGAGCAGGAACAGTATGACAAGGCCCACCGCATCTTCGCCCTCTGCCCCACGCTCGAGCGCATAGTGGTGTTTGACCGCAGTGTGCGCATGAATGTCAACGACTCGGTGAGCATCTACTTCGACGACTTCCTCAATATGGGCAAGGATCTGCCGCGACAGTCAGAGGTGGAGACGCTTTGGGCGGAGGCCAACGACGACGACCTCTGCAACATACTCTACACCTCTGGCACCACGGGCGACTCCAAGGGCGTGATGCTGTCCTATGGACAGTATGCCGCCGCCATGAAGGCCAACGACGAGGTAGTGCCTATCGGCGAGAGCGACAGGACAATATCCTTCCTGCCCGTCACCCACATCTTCGAGCGCGGCTTCTGCTATCTCTCGTTCTCCGAGGGCTGCCACATAATCATCAATACCAATCCCCACGACATACAAGACTCCATGCGCGAGACCAATCCCACGTGCATGGCAGCCGTGCCGCGATTCTGGGAAAAGGTCTATCAGGCCGTCATGGCCAAGATAGAGGCAGCCGGGCCCATGAAGCAAAAGCTCTTCAAGTATGCCCTTGAGGTGGGCAGACGCTACAACATCGACTGCGTGTCACGCCGCAAGACCCCGAGCCCGCTTCTCGCCATGAAATATAAGATGGTAGACAGCACAATACTCAAGATCGTGAGGCAGCAGTTGGGACTCGTCAAGCCCAACCTCTTCCCCACGGCAGGCGCGACGGTGTCGCCGGAGGTGGAGCGTTTCATCCATTCCATAGGCATCAACATAGTTGTGGGCTACGGACTCACCGAGAGCCTCGCCACTGTCACCTGCGACCGTGAGAACATGCCCTATACCATAGGCTCCGTGGGCCGCCCCATCAACGGCATTGACATAAAGATAGGCGAAAACAACGAGGTGCTGCTCAAAGGCCCCACCATCACCAAGGGCTACTACAAGCGTGACGCCGCCAACGCCGAGGCTTTCACCGCCGACGGCTATTTCCGCACGGGCGACGCTGGCTATATCAAGGACGGCGAGCTGTTCCTTACCGACAGGATAAAGGATCTTTTCAAGACCTCAAACGGCAAGTACATAGCCCCGCAGATGATAGAGTCGATGCTGCTTGTGGACAAGTACATCGACCAGATGGCCACCGTGGCCAACGAGCGCAAGTTTGTGTCGGCTCTCATCGTGCCGCAGTTTCAGCTGCTTGAGGAATGGGCGAGAGACAACGGCATAGAGTGTGCCGATCGTGAGGCTCTGTGCGCCCATCCGCGCGTATGCGACATGATAATGGAGCGCATAAAGACACTCCAACAGACGCTTGCGCCCTATGAACAGATAAAGAAGATAACGCTCATACCGCGCAATTTCTCCATGGAGGCGGGCGAGCTGACCAATACGCTCAAGATAAGGCGCACGGAGATATACAAGAATTTCAGCAGCCTGATAGACAGGATGTATGAAGAATAGCGTCAGCCCGTAAGGACTGGCACGTGCAAGTCGTTATGTTGGCACGCGCAGGGTCTGGAGTGGCATTTTTTGATGACCTTGACAGGCATGTCTGAGACCGTGGGACGGGCATGTGCGCCTGGTCATACGACATTTGAAATATAAAGAACAGTATTATGGCGGCGCACGACATGCGCCGCAGAAAAAGACACTTGCAAGATGATAACTTCCGATCAACTGAAGGATGTGCTTGAGCGCGCCGACGCGCTCAACAGATACCTCAATATTGACCAGAAAAAGGTAGAGTTTGAAGAAGAACAACTGCGCACGCAGGCCCCAGACTTCTGGGAAGACCCCAAAAGGGCAGAAGAACAGATGAAGAAAGTCAAGGCCCTGGAGAAGTGGATAACAGGCTATGCTGAGGTGAGGAGGCACGCCGACGAGCTGCAGCTGGCCTTTGACTTCTATAAGGACGAGCTTGTGACCGAGGAGGAGGTGGACGACGACTATGCGCGTGCCATTGCCGCCATCGAGGGGCTTGAGCTAAAGAACATGCTGCGCCAGAAAGAAGACCCCATGGACTGCGTGATGAAGATAAACTCGGGCGCAGGCGGCACCGAAAGTCAGGACTGGGCTTCCATGCTCATGCGCATGTATATGCGGTGGGCGGAGACCAACGGTCACAAAGTGACCATCAGCAACCTCCAGGAGGGCGACGAGGCTGGCATAAAGAGCGTCACCATGCAGATAGAGGGCGGCGAATATGCCTATGGCTTCCTCAAGAGCGAGAACGGGGTGCATCGTCTCGTGCGCGTGTCGCCGTTCAACGCGCAGGGCAAGCGCATGACGAGCTTTGCGTCGGTGTTTGTGTCGCCTCTCGTCGACGACACCATAGAGGTGTATGTTGACCCCTCCAAGGTGTCATGGGACCTCTTCCGCTCAGGAGGTGCGGGAGGACAGAACGTCAACAAGGTGGAGACGGGCGTGAGACTGCGCTATCAGTACACCGACCCCGACACCGGCGAGGAGGAAGAGATACTCATCGAGAACACCGAGAGCCGCAAGCAGCTCGAAAACCGCAACAATGCCATGCGACTGCTCAAGTCGCAGCTCTATGACAGAGCCATGAAAAAGAGGCTCGAGGCGCAGGCCAAGATAGAGGCAGGCAAGAAAAAGATAGAGTGGGGCAGCCAGATAAGGTCGTATGTGTTTGATGACAGACGCGTAAAGGACCATAGGACCAACTATCAGACAACGGACGTTGACGGAGTGATGGACGGCAAGATTGACGGCTTCATCAAGGCCTATCTCATGGAGTTCCCCGTCAACGACGAACAGTAGCAAGAATGACATGAAATATAAAAATTAACGCTAAAAACCATTTTTATTATGAGCCATAACAGTAACAATAAGCGTCAGAAGCGTGCCGCAGAAGAAGCCAAGCAGGGTGAGAAGGTAGTGAAATGGATACTTTGGGCATTGTTGTTGCTCGCCTTCATCATCGCGGTGTGGACTATGACCGTGGCATAAAAAGCCTCTGTCCATAGATCCCTATCCTATGCCGTGTGCATGAAACAGCCATGCACATCGCGGCGCAATACGCAAGGCAGGTTGACTCCGTGCCTTGCGCATTGCGCTTTTCCTGATTTTTAGCGTGTGCCGACAAGGGTCTCACGCCACGCCATAAGCCCTCTTTCACGCTGGGGCGGCACTCGGGGCTTGGTAAGGCGGCACTTCGGAGACGGAAAGTGGCATTTGGAAAAAGCAAAGTGGCACTTGGAGAATGTAAAGTGGCACTTTGGAGAATGTAAAGCGTCACTTTGGAAAAAGCAAAGTGGCATCACTTTTATAAAGGCGGCACACTGCAAAGGGTGAGGGCATGAACAGCCGTTGAGGACATGCCGTCAGCCTGCGACGATACACACAATCACACGACAATATCAACATTCACACTACATCACACAGCTATGAGCGGTTTGGAAATAGAGCGCAAGTTTCTTGTAATAGACGGCATCGACTATAAGAGCATGTCACACAGACACTACAACATAAGGCAAGCCTACATGCCATGCGAGTCTGCCACGGTGAGAATAAGGACCAGCGACACACGCGCGTGGCTCACCATCAAGGGCAGGAGCAACGCCGAGGGCCTGACACGATATGAGTTTGAAAAGGAAATAGGCATGGACGAGGCCGAACAGCTCTTTGCCCTCTGCCGTGGCGGCGAGATAAGCAAGTGCCGATGGCTCGTGAAGAGTCCCGACGGCAGGCACACCTTTGAGGTGGACGAGTTCTTCGGCGACAACGAGGGCCTTGTCGTGGCGGAGGTGGAGCTTGCCGATGAGCAGGAACCCTTTGCAAAGCCCTCTTTCATAGGCCGTGAGGTCACGGGCGACCGCAGATATTACAACACATCGCTCATGCAGTGTCCTTATAAGGACTGGCAGCATCCCTCAGAGTGATATGCCGTGCGTTATATAATGCCGTGCTGTGACCTCAGAGAGCCATGCCGTGTGTTATATAATTTCGCACAGCACCCCTCATAGAGCCTTGCGACAATCATAGACACATTTGCATCAATCGTCAAAGGATACATTCATCCCCTGCGTTTCCAAAATCTTGCCAACGCCATGCCCACAATGGCGGCCAGCGTAACGCCGATGCTGTTGGCGGCAAAGTCCATCCAGTCGCCGCTGCGTCTGCCTCCGGTGCATGTGGCCTGCAATATCTCTATCACTCCGCCCATGGCCACGGGTGCTGCCCACGCCAACGCAAAGAGCTTGACGCGCTGTGTGCGCCGTCTTCTCTCGTCCTCGCTGTCGTATATCTCCATGGTGTTAGCGGGGCGTGAGGGGTGGCGGCGCAGATATTCAATCCATATAGTAAGGCAAGTGCCTGCATACATCGCCACGTGTGTCCATTTGTCTATGAACCGCACTTCGCCGAGCGGCGTTTCTGGCACGTCCATAAAGCACAGACACCATATTATGGCTATGTAGAATGACGAAACGGGGTAACATCTAAGCAAATGACGGATGTAACTCATGGCTTTAATCTTTCTGAAAAGTGGGTGAATAAACAATTTTACTTTTGATTTTGATGCAAAAGTAAATAAAATTTCATAAATTTGCATCAAAACAACAGCGAAAAATCGGCCATGCTTGCCAAATGACGACGTGACACAGCCTGATGAGAGGGGACATACGATAAGGTGAAAGGCATAGAGGATAACATAAAACAGAAGATTATGACAAATGAAAGAGTAAAATTTGGCAGCAGGCTGGGGCTTGTGCTTGCCACGGCAGGCTCGGCTGTGGGTCTTGGCAATGTGTGGCGTTTTCCCTACATGACGGGAGAGAATGGCGGAGCGGCGTTCATACTCATCTATTTTGCCTGTGTGCTGGTACTGGGCATACCTTGCATGATGAACGAGTTTATCATAGGCCGTCACGGAGCCGCCAATACGAGCAGGGCCTATGCCAATATGGGCGTGTCAAGGGGCTGGAAGACACTCGGTTTTGTGAGCGTGCTTACGGGCTTTCTCATCACTGGCTATTATGCTGTGGTGTCGGGCTGGTGTCTGCAATACGTTCTGGCGTCGTGCTTTGGCGAGTTGCAAGGCGACTCGCGCCACGTGGCCGACTATTTCAGAGACTTCTCGTCGTCGGCTTTCAAGCCCGTGCTGTGGACGGTGGTCATATTGTTCATGACACACTTTGTCATCATCCATGGAGTGCGCTCTGGCATAGAGCGTGCGTCAAAGATGCTCATGCCCATGCTGTTCATTCTGCTGCTCATAGTGGTGGGCTGCTCATGCCTGTTGCCCGGTATGGGCAGGGGTATTGAGTTCCTTTTCCGTCCCGACTTCAGCAAGGTCGACTCCAGGGTGTTTCTGGCAGCCATGGGACAGGCCTTTTACTCCCTCAGCATTGGCATGGGCTGTCTCTGCACGTTTGCCTCATACTTCTCAAGACAGTCCAACCTACTCAAGTCGGCGGTCAATATCGTGGCGATTGACTCAGTTATAGCCATCCTTGCGGGACTCATGATTTTTCCTGCCGCCTTTTCCGTGGGCGTAAGTCCCGACAGCGGACCCTCGTTGATATTCATTACGCTGCCCAATGTGTTTCATAGCGCGTTTGCTACCATGCCTCTTGTAGGCACGCTGGTGGCGGTGACCTTTTATATACTGCTCTCCCTTGCCGCTCTCACGTCGCTTATCTCGCTGCATGAGGTGAGTACGGTGTTCTTTCATGAGGAGTTGCGCGTCTCGCGCAAGCGCGCTGCCCTGACGGTCACGCTGGTGTGCAGCTTCATGGGCGTGTTCTGCTCCTTCTCCATGGGCCCTCGTGACTGGCTGACAGTGTGTGGCAGGAGCGTGTTTGACATCTTTGACTTTGTCACGGGTCAGATTTTGCTGCCTCTCGGCGGCTTCCTCACGTGCATATTCATGGGATGGGTGGTGCCAAGATCCATTGTCAGTGACGAGTTTACCAACTGGGGTACGCTTCGTGGCACGCTTTTTGGTGTCTACATGACGTTGATACGCTATGTGTGTCCCGTTTGCATAATGCTCATATTCCTCAACCAGCTTGGTGTCTTGTGATTAGGACACAGTGACATTGCGGTAAGGATGTGGCGACATCCCGACTGACACACCGTCGCATTGCGATTGGGGCGCGTCTTGTGGCGACTGACACATCGTCATGCCATGATTGACGCATTGTCAAGACAGTGACTGCACGTCATATACCTATTATAATATATAAGAAACAACAACAACCGAAGAAAATTATTGCCATGACAATCAAACCGACAATCCCCTTTGCGTCTGCCGTGTGGCGTGTGCCGTTGCTGACGCTCTTGCTGGCTGTCGCCGTGCATGTGTTTGCCCAGAAGAGCATAGTGCTGGGCAACTGCACCGAGAGCCTTGTGTCCTATCAGACTGTGTCAAAGAGCCAGCCGAGCGGCTCTGCCATCTTTTATCCCGCCTCTGTCATGGAGGCCTATAAGGGCAATGCTGTCACGCAGGTGAGCCTCGCTCTTGCGAGCAAGGCTGCCGAGGGCGATGTGGAGATATTTCTCTCTAATGACATCGGCGGCGAGCCTTTCTATACGCAGACTTGCGGCGCGCTCAATGCGAGGTGGAACACCGTAAAGCTCACCACGCCATATACCATTGACGGCAGCGCGCTCTACATAGGCTATCGCATAAAGTCCGCGGCCATGCTTTCCTATGCCTCAGTGCTTGCGGCAGGCGAGGAATGGCTGCTGTCGGGCAGCGACACGTGGGCCGTGTATGACGGCAGGTACAGTGCCGCCCTCTATGCCACCGTCAGTGGCAATAGTGTGAATACCGCCAGCGTGAGGCTCGGCGACATCTATATGCCCCGATATGCCGTGAAGGGCGAGCCAATGTTGTTCACAGGCAATTTTGCCAACCTTGGTTCTGACAAGATAAGCAGCATTACGTTTGAGCTGTTGGCCGACGGCAGTGTCGTGGATGAGGAGACCGTCGACGGCATGAGCGTGGCGGCACGCTCCAAAGGCACGTTCTCGCTTGCCTCGCTCGCCTTGCCTGAGACGGGCGACTATGACGTGGCGGTGCGCATCAAGCATGTGGGCGGTGTGGAGGATGCCGTGACTGACGACAATGTGTCAAGGACGGTGCGCACAGTGTGCCGTGAGAGTTTCACGCCGCGCAAGGTGCTGCTCGAAGTGTTTTCCACGGAGCGTTGCACCGAGTGTCCCGGGGCCCACGACAAGCTCAATCCTCTCGTGGATGCCATGGACGATGTTGTGGAGCTCGATCATCATGCAGGATTCTACACCGATGACTATTCCATAGACGAGAGCGTCGCGCTGGAGTGGTTTTACAGACAATATAATGTATATGCCCCTGCCATGATGCTCGACCGCACCAATTTCGGCGACGGCTTCCCCGACGAGTATAGCGACGGCGTGCCTGTGATAAGTGCCAGCGAGTCCAATCTGGGTGTCTTTCACAAGGTGGCGTCTATGGTGCCTGCGTTGTATGAGGTGGACGCTGTCACGACCTATGACGACAATACTCGCCGTTTGAGGGTGGATGTGAGCGGCAAAAGGCTGCTTGACGTGGGCGACGATGCCGCCAATGTGCGTGTCTTCGTCTATCTCAAGGAAGACAATATATACTCTACGTCGCAGGCAGGCGCAAGCCAGGGATTCACCCACCGCCATACGGCGCGCAAGAGTCTCACGCCCACGTGGGGCGAGGCCGTGGGCGACGGCGCGGAGAGCTTTGCCCTGAGCTATGAGGCCGACATTCCCGCGGAGTGGAAGGAAAAAGACATGAGTGTGGTGGCGTTTGTGGCAGGCTATAATGCCGATGACAAAAACGACTGCCGCGTCTACAACACATGCCAGTCGCCCGTGTGCGGTGTCGGCAGCGGACTTGTGAGTGTGACTGACGGCACTTGCGCGTCATGCCGCTGGACTGTTATGTCAGCGAGCGGCACTGTCATGGCAGCTGGCGAGGGCGATGATGCTCTCGCAAGGGCTTTTGCCTCCATGCCAAACGGCGTGTATGTGATAAAGAAAGGCGGCAATAGCTACAGGTGTGGCAGGTGACTGCGGCTGTGACTTGCGCCCTGCAACGTCTGGGCAAGCCCGCACTGCTCTCGCAAAGCGGCATTTTGCCCAATGAAAAGCGGCACTTTGCGACAACCAAAGTGCCGCTTTGGTAGCCGTAAAGTGCCGCTTTTCATTGGCCGGGAAAAAACTGTCGTCACTTGTGTGCCATTTGCCTTGTACACACAAGCAGCGTGAGGTAAATGAGACCGCCCGACACGAGTCCGGCAATGGCATCTATGGCATAGTGAGCCTGTATGTACACCGTCGCCATGCACAGAAACACGTAGAAAGGCAGCTGCATGTAGACCAGTTTTCTGTTGCCCGTGTGTGCGGAGAGCAACATGCACACCGTCGCCACGCCCACGTGTGACGAGGGAAAAGCCGCCGTGGGGCGTTCACCTGCCGCCTTGGCATCCTCCACGAGCCCGTAGAAAAAGCCGTCGGTGTAGCCCGGGGTGGGCAGGCACTCCTTGTGAAAGTTGAAATAGTCGTTGATGGCAGGAAACACGCCCTCCGCAATGCTGTCGAGGCCCACTGCCCTGAAGTAGTAGGTGGGTCCTGCCACTGGCACGAATATGAATATGAGATAGAACACGAGGAACGAGGCCATGACGATGAACGTGGCGCGCTCAAACTCGCCGTATCTTGCAAACAGATAGTAAAACGCCGTCAGGGCTATCATGGGATAGTAGGCGGCATAGCCCATGCTCATCAGCTCTGATACGACGTGCCACGGGCAGGCCTCCACAAAGCGCAGAGAAGGCTGGCATCCGAAGAGTTGCTGCTCCCATGCGCAAAATATGTGGTCGAGGTTTGGGAATATGCGGTTTATCTCATAGGTGTCGGGATACCACCACGACAGCAGAGACAGTTGGACTATTGACCTTATGCAACGTGTCAGTCTGCAAGGCACAAGACGGTAGACAATCCACAGGGCGAGCGTCATTGCCATAATCCTTGTGCGCCCCCATATCATCGACTCGGGGTTTGGCAGCCTTGTATAGGTGAAGAGTATTATGCCAAGCGTCACTGCGGTGTAGGCCACCACGAGCCATTCAAGGGGCAGAAGCCCGCGTTTGGGCTTGCTTTCTATTTCGAAAAGTTGTTTAATGAATTTCATTTTACGTCATTTGTAGACAAAAAAAATCACGGGACTGTGTCAAGACTTCTGTTTCTTGACGCAGCCCCTATGTCAGGGTGCTGTGCGGCTGTCGGTCAGTGCTTCTTTTGTGGCGGCAGGGACACGCCTCGCACGCAGTCTACAGCCTTGCGGGCCGTCCTTGCCCCGCGGTTTGACCCCGTGAGGCCTGCGTTGCGACAGGCTTAGGACACGCCTTGCCGTCAGCCAGAGACCTCTGCACGGTCGTGGCTTGGCGAGAGAGGCTTACAGCCAGCCGTTTTCCCTGTACCATTTCACGGAGAGCCTCACGCCGTCAGCCAGCTTATAGTGCGGATGATAGCCCAGCTCGTCCATGGCAGGCTCGATGTCACATCGCCAGTTGCGCTGTTTCAGAATGTTATACTTGTCGTTGTTGAGTGCGATGGGTTTTCTTGTGATGTTGGCAATCTTCTCTCCGAAGAACGTTATTGTCCTCAACACCCACAGCGGTGCCACTATGCGCAGCATCCAGCCCACGCCCAGCTCCTTCTTGAGGAGGTTGCTGAAGTCGGCGGAGCGGTAGACCTCGCCGTCGGAGAGGAAGTATTTGCGTCCGCTCATGCCTCTGTCCAGCGCGAGAAACACCGCCTGCACCACGTCAAGCACATACACGAAAGTGATGTCCTGCCGCTTGAAGCCTGCGGCAAAGTCCACGTGCTTTGCCACGCTCTGCGCCATGAGAAAATAGTCGCGCTCGCGCGGTCCGTAGACCCCCGTTGGGCGCAGTATGATGTAGGGAAAGTCGTTGCCGATGGAGTCGAGATAACGCTCGGCTTCGAGCTTGCTCTTGCCATAGGCGGTGTTGGGGCGCGGACAGTCGCGCTCGGTGATGTCCTGGTAGGGCTGCCGCTCGTGTATGTTGCCGAACACGCTCAGCGAACTGAGATAGACGAAGCGTTTTATGGGCATACGCAGGTCTATCAGTGCGTCCACGAGATGCATAGTGCCTTGTGTGTTGATGCGGTGGAAGTCGTCTTTGTCAAGACATTTGGTCACGCCTGCCGCATGCACCACATAGTCAAATTCATGTGAGCCGAGCTGTGCGGCGAGTGCCTCCTTTGAGCGGAAGTCAAGTTCTATGAAATTGATGCGGCTGTCTTGCAGATATTCTCTTGAGCTTGTTTTTCTCACCGCCGCCCACACTTCCATGCCTCTGCGCAGAGCCTCCTCCACGATAAAGCTGCCTATGAAACCGCTGGCGCCGGTTATCAATATTTTGTTTGCCATTATGGATTGTTAAAAACACATCGTGTGCAAAGTTACTGAAAATCTTTGGATAAAACGCCATGATTGTCGGCTAAGTGTGTAAAATCGTGCTGATAGTGTCTGTGTGGGCCTTGCGGCGGTCAAAGTGGCGTGGGCGTGAGGGCTTCACGGCGCGTGGAGAGAGAGGGTGGGGGCTTGTAGGCGGCAGAGGCGGCGTGCCGTGAGTGAGTGATGGCTCATGGGGTCGGCAAGGATGGCGTGATACAAAAGCTCCCGGGCATGTGGTGATGTCCCGGGAGGCTGTCATAATATTTATGTTATGAAAAAAGATTGAGAGAGTCACGTGAGCTTCACAGCTTGCGTGTCTGCGTGATGGCGCGTTATGCCGTCTGCCTCATGCGGGTTGGCGGCGTGGTCGTGCCATGGTCTTGTTTTACTAAACATGATTTATAGAGAAAGCATAGAAATGTCTGTATTTTGGGTCACGTGACGGCTCCTGACAGTGCTGTGTCTGTGTGTTATTGTCACTTGACAGCCGCCTGACAGTGTTGTGTCTCCTGCCCTGCCACTTCTGCGGCCTTGCGTATGGAGTCCTGTCTTAAGGAGTCGTTGGCGGCGAGTGGCGTGCCACAGTTGTTGATGTAGGCTTGTGTGGTGCCGTCTGCGCCCTCTGCGGCAGGCTGTAGCGACAGCTGTGCCGCCTGGGTGAGCGACAGTGTTATGCCCACTATTGCCGCCGCTTTGAAGAGTGGCGCGAGCCTCTGTCGGAGGGTTATCTTGTGTGCCTTGACGGCGTGTGTGCCGTTGACGAGTGACATTATGCGGTCGTCGAAGTCGCTGCCGAGAGTGTCCTCCTTGGTCTCGTTGTTTTCGTAGAGGAACAGCTGGCGGTACTGCCGCAGCTCCTCTGGCACGTCGGGCTGGCAGAAGAATGTCCTCAGTATCTGCTCTTCCTCGAGCGAGGTGTCACATTGCCAGTAGCGTTCAAGGAGTTGTGTAATGTACTTATAGTCCATAGTTGTCGCAGATTTTGAATTGTTGTTTTATAGTCTGCCTTGCCCTGAAGATATTGACCTTTACCTGTTCCTCGCTGATGGCGAGAGCGGCGGCAATCTCCTTGTAGGTCTTGCCCTCGAAGTCTCTCAGTTGCAGGCATGAACGCTGTTTCTCGGGCAGGGAGTCGACGAGCCTCCTCACAATCTCCACGTTTTGCCTCTGCGATGTCTTTTCGAGCGGCCCGTCGTTGTCGTCGGGCTGTTCTTGCAGCGTGTGGCAGCTGTCGTTGCTGACGACGATGTCGCGTCGTCTTTCGCGTTGCATGCGGTCAAGTGCAAGGTTGCGGCATACGGCTGTGCAGTAGGCTTCGATGGAGTCTATCTGGTGCCATGTGTCGCGTCTGTTCCACACTTTTATGAGCGTGTCCTGCACTATGTCTTCTGCCTCTTCCCTGTTGAGCGTGATGCGCAGGGCGAGTCGGTAGAGCATGTTCTTGAGTGGAAGTATGTCGTTGCGGAAACATGTCATGTCTTGTTTTCCCCTATCTATAATGAATGACGGATGTGGAGGGTGTGATGTTACGTAGCTTAACAGTCTTTAACTATGCGGCTGTTGTCGGTGTATGTGTGTGATGTGGCGTGTATTGCGCAGGGTGTGGTGTGTAGTGCCTTTTGTGGGGTGTGGCTTATCGTTTGCGCAAGTGACACTTTGTGATAGCAGAGTGGCACTTTTGGTGTGCCGAAGAGGCACTTTTCGTGAGAGAAAGAGCCACTTTTGCGGCGTGGGGTGTGGCATCGTGAGTACTGAGTGTGGCAGTGGGCGGTTGTGTCACAGTTTTTTGGTGACTGCGTGATGTCTTTAAAAAAGGAGGACGCAAACGGTGTGTGCGTCCTCCTCCCGGTTTCAGAATGTGGGTTATGCGCACAGTTTGCGCGCATAGCCGTAGACTGAGTGTGGCTGTTGTAGGCGTGTCTCATTCGAGATAGGTATATCCGTAGAGTCCCGAGCGGTAGTTGGAGAGAAACTCCTTGCCCTCCTCTATGGAGATCTTGCCTTCCTTGACACTCTTGGTCACCCATATTTCGAGCTGTCTTACGAGTTTCTTGGGGTTGTACTGCACGTAGGCCAGCACCTCCTCCACCGTTTCGCCGTCAAATATCTGGTCGATGCAGTATGTGTCGTTCTTGACGGATATGTGTACGGCGTTGGTGTCGCCGAAGAGGTTGTGCATGTCGCCGAGAATCTCCTGATAAGCCCCCACGAGGAACACTCCGATGTAGTAGTCCTCGTTTTTCTTGATGTTGTGTACCGGCAGCACGTGTGAGATGTTGCGGTTGGTGACGAAGTTGGCTATCTTGCCGTCGCTGTCGCAGGTGATGTCCTGTAGTGTGGCGTTGCGCGTGGGCCTCTCGTCGAGCTTTTGTATGGGCATAATGGGGAATAGCTGGTCGATGGCCCATGAGTCGGGCAGTGACTGGAACAGCGAGAAGTTGCAGAAATACTTGTCGGCAAGCATCTTGTCAAGCCCTCTCAGCTCGTCGGGAGTGTGCTTGAGGCTTTTGGCCATGTTGTTTACCTCCTTGCACACGCTCCAGTACATGCTCTCGATTTCGGCGCGAGTGCGCAGGTCTACTATTCCGTGGGAGAAGAGGTCAAGTGCCTCCTCGCGTATCTGCTCCGCGTCGTGCCAATCTTCGAGCATGGTGCGCGGGTTGAGGTTGTCCCATATCTCATAGAGGTCTTTGACGAGCTGGTGGTCGCTGTCTGAGGGTTCGAAGTCGTCTTTCATCTGCGGCACCTGCGCCGTCTCCAGCACGTCGATGATGAGTACGGAGTGGTGTGCCGACAGCGAGCGTCCGCTCTCGGTGATGATATTGGGGTGGGGTATGCCGTTTTTGTCGGACGCGTCGGTGAATGTGTAGATGCAGTCGTTGACATATTCCTGTATGGAATAGTTGACCGAGCTT